>JANMEE010000009.1:0-3292 GCA_031376645.1 Dolichospermum sp. OTE_75_concoct_329_sub
GCCTCGGTTAATTCTCCTTTATCAAGAAGTTTATCAACAACTACTTGAGTTTTTTCTAAATCTTCTTCAGATTTTATGGTACGAGGAGGAAAAGATGTAATTAATTCTATATAGCTAGTGTTTTGATTTAGCATTTCATGTTGATGGGATTATTTGGTTAATCAAACTCAGATTAATAAACATTAATCCTAGTTTTCAATAATGGCGTTTTATTTCAGGTTAGCTATCAAACCATTCGTCATTTTTCCAGTTATCTTTACTATATTCTGCATGAGTAAGAAAGTCACGAATATATATAGCTTTCTTCTTATAATTGATACAGGTTATCAATCTGTATTTGTTTCCTCCAATATCAAAAATGACCAAGTTTTTAACTTGGTCAGGTGCAAAAGGTACAGTAGTTTTAACATCCGTAAAACTATTCCATTCTTGCAATTTTACAAGTTTTATCCAGGTTTGTATACTTGCTTGAGCGTCTGGATGCTTTTCACAAGCGTTCTTGAGCCTGGTTTTGGTAACAATTCGCATAATCAGGTTTTCCTCGTATACAAATAAAAATGCTTTTCATCATCTTTTTTCCTGATTTCATATTCAGTAACTAAAAGCCTTACTTAATTAATAGGAAGAAGTCAAGCTTTAGATTTTGCATGGAATAATCTTAGCAAATTGCGAAGTTAATTGCAAGTGCTTGAATCATAAGTAATATTGCTTACTTTTGGAGCAATTAGAACAGCGCTCTACCAGTCCTTACAACTTCCTGAATGAAACTATGACATCCAGTGAGCAGCTATCGTTCACTGCACCACTAATTCAAGTATTTAGCTGACAACCACACCTTAAAATATCAACAGGCCAATTATGGAAATATATTTAGTATTCGTAGATGCTGCTCAGAATAGTAATAAGTTCTGGAGTGCCAAAGTTGAGCAAGAAAATTTAACTGTTGAATGGGGTAGAGTAGGGTACAAATCTCAACAGAAAGTTCACAGTCATAAGCAGTGTAATTTATCCAAGATTCAGGTTCTGTTTCATCTAATAATTTCAATCGTTCATATTCTGCCTTAAGAGTCAAAGCATAATCATCAATTGTCTCTTGATGAATACCTTTGGTTAATCTTTCATTTATATAATCTGGGTTCAAATTTCCGTCTGTATTAACCTTTTTTCTATTCAAATACAGCCAACGATTTAGCTTTGACATAGTAAAATCCTCGTTTTACATCCACGGATACAAACAAATTATAATATGACACTCATATTCAAACACTTTGACACAAAATTAAACCAATGGTTACACACTGATGGAGATACTCAGAATTTAAACTCAATTCTAACTGAGAAATTAGATAACACCCTACTGGAGTTCTTCTTACCTGATAAACAGTTCTCCTTTGGTCAAATGGACGAACATACAACAGCAGAAGACCTAAAGAACCATCCAGATAATCAAATTTTGCTATTGTCATCAAAAACACGATTACTTTATGGATCACAAGAATGTTTAGAAGTAATTGAAAAATTATGTCCAGATCGTAAAGACAGAGGTGCTTACGGTTCTATATTTTTAGGTTCTTGCCAAAATGCTATACATGAAAGGCTAAACATTCTTGTGGTAGATGATACCACTGGAGAAAACGGAGGAATTCTAAATAATGAAGATGCTTGGAAATTGGTTGGAGATTGCTACGGGCAGATTTCAACCCAACTATATCACCAAATAACCAAAAGTAATAAAGAAAAGAATCAAAATTACGCTGTCATTCAACACCGCTTTGGTTGGAGAGAAAGAGATGGAGATGACAGTAAATTTCGTTTTGGTAAAGGAACACTAAGACCTCAAAACTTATCTCAAATAGAATACGCAGATTATAGAAATAAACCTAAGATTGACCTCATTATCCCCATATCTAGCTTCAAGGGAACAGATAAAGATAACCCATCTGCACCCATAAAACCCCAAATCAAACCAGGTTTATATAATCAAACCATTTGGTTAGGTGAAAAATCACAGTCTCAAAAAGGTAAGACTGCCATTTCTCAACTACTAGCTTCTTTCCCCCAAGGTATCAAAGACTTTGCAGAAGAATTAGAAAAACAAGCGCAAGAACGGGAGCATCCCAATAATGTAATAAGTATAAATACTCAAGCAATAGCCTGATTGAGATAAGCACAACGCAAGTTCAAAATCTGGGAAACATTTTCTGCCTTCCATTGCGCTCCTGTTATTTTTATCCTGGCTCCAATCTGCTTAATCTTCGACTCCACACTCCCTGAACCAATGCAAATTCCTAAATCTTGATACAAACCGTAGTCTGGTATTCTCTGGCGATGCTTTTGGACATAATTCTGGAAATTGACCACGGCCTTGTTTTGAGACCCTTTAAACTCCGCTAATGCCATTTCTATGTCCCCATCCCATAAATAACTTTCGACTCTTCTGATGCGCTTGTTTGACCCCCCGACTTTATTTAAATTTTCGACCAAATGATACCAATCAAGGACTTCTCTTCGCTGAAAACTATCCCCTATCTGCGTTATCAAATTCCAGATCCCATCATGACCATCCCCTACGCAGGTAATGACCCTAGCTAACGGTTGGGAATTTGTCCAAGATAATAACTGGTCATTTTCTCGAAAAAATGCGGCACAGGCCTGTCCATGCAAGCTGACTGCTTTGTAATTTTGCCAGATACTTTCTTGTCCTAACGGTGTTCTCAACCTAACATTTCCTCCGTCTACACTCAACGCCTCTATGATTCCTTTGCCTTGTGGAGCAGAAAATTCATATCTTTGTACCAACCTATGTTGACTGCTCCCTGAGACTTCCATCCCTGTGGTCATCTTTATATCTTCTTCAGCGTGTTCAAAGGATTCATTAGCTACTAATCTTAAACAGCACTTCTCCAGATATGGACTTAACCGATTATTTTTCTCTAATCCCAGTTCTCCGGCTTGTTTAGAGGTGATTTTTACCTTCCCGATAATACTATTTACAACCCTGGTTCTTCCCACAGTTGTTCCCGTTGCTGTTTCAAAAAAAAACTGGCTACCACTGGACTGACGTTGTTTAGCATATGCTCTCGCACAATCAATTCTATGCTTTCAAAGTCTTTTAGATTTTCAATAGCTGTATTATTGATGAGAATTTCTGAAATGCCTTTGATATGTTCATTCAGTTTCTGCGTTTCTTCAGGAGTCATTTTTTTCTCTTCATTACTTTTTGGCTATTTTGCCTTTTATTCTTTCTGAAGTCTCTAGGCATTTATACTTACTGCATAATTGGGATGCTCCC
>JANMEE010000096.1:0-9544 GCA_031376645.1 Dolichospermum sp. OTE_75_concoct_329_sub
GGAAGGGGGGTTTCAAAGCCTCTCCAGTCATAAAAGCTGCTCCTTTTCCCTCCCTTGTAGGGGAGGGTCAGGGAGGGGTGCGGGGAGAGGTTTACAAGAGGGGTTAATTTATACCTTGAAAACTTTTAAAACATCCTCTAAAGGAACGCAAATTTAATAACCTGCAATTCTGAGTTAACGTGGAATGGTGCGCTACGCTGTCGCTAACACACTCTACTTTTGCACTTTATTTAATTCACATTCCTTAACGTGGAATAGTGCGTTACGCTGTCGCTAACACACCCTACTTTTGCACTTTATTTAATTCACATTCCTAATTAGATGAGCGTTAAAAAATGCAAGATAACTGGGCATCATAACTGTCCACAACTCTTGTGGGGTGAGCTTCTATCCCGCCCTAATCAACAATATTATTTTGATATTTATTTCAGCCCATCTATTTAATTGGTAACTGGTGATAAAAGCTCTGTTTTTATCCTGTTTATCCTTTAATCAGTGGACATCCTGTATCCCTGCTTTAGCCATTTCAGATAGTTTCCCTAACTAGCAACTTACTTTAGATAGCAGAACTTTCCGATTTTGTGCAGACGATTTAGCTAAATTGGCGTGTATTTTTCAGTAATCTTATTAATGTAATTATGAAATTAATGTTTCTTGATCTGGTCATGACAGTTGCAGAAATTGTTAATGATTTAACTATTTATTTTTCGATACAATTTTTGTCAAGCAAAGAGTTAAATCGCTAGAAAGCTGTGATTAACTCTTTACAATAATTCAAAATCAAGGAGATTTGAACGATGTCTTATAAATTGTTTAGTGATGTACCTGTTGAACAACAACAAACTGTAGTTGGTGGTGGTTTATATCAGGTGGATGTTAAACCTTATCTATTTCTTCTTGAAAAGGACATCAAGGAGAAAATCGATAAGATTTTTTTGAAGCTTATTAGAGAGTAGACTTAAAATTCAAGGATGTCTATTATCCGCAGAAGATTACGACTTCAACACCATAAAGAAATTTCGTCATTATGGGACATATAAAAGGCTTTTCTTCGCATTTAGTTAATTTGCTTTTTTCATAAACCAATAATGAATGTAAATCTGTAGGTAACTAGCATTATCTACAGATTTTTTATTGGCTTCAATTGAGAACTGCTATACAGGAACAAAATTATTGCTAATTTTTTCTACCACTAAGTTACCATACAGCACTTCCTACTGTTATGAGAGATATTATAGCCCCCTCCTCGCAAACTGGGAGAGGGTTGGAGTTCATGTACCCCACTCAATCAAGAACTGCTGTAACTCTAAATAATAACAGTGTAAAAATAACATAAAATTCTTAATCTCTTCAAAAAGATTAGCCAAGTTGACGTGTATTTTTCGGAAATATTTAGTTCTAAACCTGGTAATTAAGTTTGCAGAAAATGAGAATGAATTATCTAGTGACTTCTCGATATTCTATTAACAAGCGAGGGGTTAAACGGCAAACGAGCCGTAAATAACTCTAAGCAATATAAAATCAAGGAGAATCCGATCATGTCTAATCTATTTACCGCAGTATCTGTTGAGCAACAAGAAACCGTAGCTGGTGGCAGTGAGACTAACGCTAACGTTGCTGTTTTTTTTGCAAAAGACAGTAACGTTCAGATTCAACAAGCTAATATTAGCAGAAGCCCTAATGCAAGAATTCGCCAACGCCAACGCCTTTTCTATTAATTGATAAAAGGTTCTAAAATCGCTCCTTTTCTTAATAAAAAAGGTGAGTTAAATTTTTAATTAAGAGCCTTTTTACTTCAGTTAAATTAAGTCAGCTATCAGCTAGATATGAGGTAATTGAAGAGGAAAGATGAAGATTTCCTCCATTCTTCTTCTACTGATAGCTGACTACTTCATTAAAATTCAAAAAACATCATTTCATTATGTCCAATCTATTATTCACACCAGCATCTCTATCACAACAGGAAACCGCATTTGGTGGTATGAAAACTCCAATTGTTGTGAAAGCCCCAGTTATTGTGAATCTTAATTTTGCCCTTCCGCTTATATTCGGTTCAAAGAATGTGACAGAGATCAATCAAGGTATCAAAAACAAATGATTCTCTATCATGAGAATTAATCAAGCAAAAATCATAAATCTTCTCATATTCTTAATGGATAAGAATATGTGAGATTTTAAAATTATCACCATTGTCTGATGACGTTAAATAATTCAGCTATCAGCTAAATAAGGGTTAAATACTAAGGCAAAATTAATATCCCCTTATTCACTCTTGTGGTAACTGTCAACTACTTTTCAATAAATAGAATCAGGAAGCATCTACCGTGTCTAATTTATTATTCACCGAAGTATCTCTAGCCGAACAAGAAAGTGCATTTGGTGGTTGTTTACAACCCAAAAATAACAGAAATAGAATTAATATTGCCAATTTTTTCAATATCAATCTTAATTTGGTATTTTTGTTTGTTGTGGGTAATGGTAATAATATAAATATCTCTCAATTTATCAAGAGCAGATAGTATATAGCAAAGAAAAGAAAGCGTGGGGAACAGGCTTGAAAATCTTTTTGTATCTGAACTTTATGAGAATAGAGAAATATTTACTAAGTAGCTTGGCACAATTAAATATAAAACCTCTCTCTAAACCTCTCCCCTATAAGGAGAGAGACTTTTACTCCCCCCTTCCCTAGTAGGGAAGGGGGTTGGGGGGTTAGGTGTATCTTATATTTTTTAACGCCTAGCTACTTATGAAATCATTATCCAAAAGATACTAATCCTATAAATATACCATCTGCTTCTCATTCTCCAGAGTTATTTACCTATGAAATACCAGTTAGTTCAACAACATAGCGAAGAAGATTGTGGGGCAGCTTGCTTGGCTTCAATTGCCAAGCATTATGGTCAAAATTTTACTATTAGTCGGATTCGGGAAGCAGTCGGAACTGGGCAATTTGGAACTACCTTATTAGGTTTAAAACGAGGCGCAGAAATCCTGGGTTTTAAAGCAAATCCAGTGAAAACTTCCCCAGAAATACTAGATAAAATTAATGAAGCTCCCTTACCAGCAATCATTCACTGGAAGGGTAATCATTGGGTTGTTTTATATGGTAAAAAAGGTAAAAAATTTCTAATTGCAGACCCAGCCGTGGGAATACGTTATCTTTCTAAAGAAGATATTAAAGAAGCTTGGACAGATTGGTTATTATTATTAGTAGAACCAGATCCTATTCGCTTTTTTGATCAAAAGCAAGATAAAGTAGGTGGTTTTTGGCGGTTCTTCAAACGCGTTTGGATTTATCGCGGCATTTTATTCCAAGCTTTACCTCTCAATTTAGTATTGGGTTTACTGTCTTTAGCTTCTCCTTTCTTACTGCAAATTCTGACTGATGATGTGTTGGTTCGAGGTGACATTAAATTATTAACTACAGTGGTAATTTCTGTAGTAGTCATGAATATTATTTCTTATAGTCTCTCATTTGTTCAGTCTAACTTAATTGCTCATTTTGCCCAAAGAATGCAATTAGGTCTAGTTATGGAATTTGGGCGGCAAATTCTACGTTTACCATTAACTTATTATGAAACTCGTCGCAGTGGTGAAGTTGTCAGTCGGCTGCGAGATATTGATCAAATTAATCAATTAATTTCTCAAGTTATTGTTGGTTTACCCAGTCAATTTTTTATTGCAATCATTTCCTTATTTTTCATGTTTTTCTATAGTTGGAAACTTACCACAGCAGCCTTATTGATTTCTGTGGTAATGACCATATCTACCTTTATTTTTCAGCCCACATTACAACAAAAAACCAATGAGCTTTTAGTCACAGAAGCGGAAACACAAGGGGTTTTAGTCGAAACTTTTAAAGGGGCATTAACTCTCAAGACAACTACATCAGGAAGACAATTTTGGGAAGAATTAGAAAATCGCTTTAATCGTCTGGCTGGACTGACATTTAGGACAATGCAAATTGGGATTATTAATAATACATTTTCTGGCTTTGTTTCTAGTATTGGTAGTGTAATATTGCTTTGGTTTGGTGGCTATTTAGTAATTAACCCAGCAGAAAATTTGAGTATTGGGCAATTACTGGCATTTAACTCAATGAATGGTAATTTTATATCTTTAATTAGTACAGTTATTAATTTTGTTGATGAATTTACCCGTGCTAAAACGGCTACTCGAAGGTTGACAGAAGTTATTGATGCCACTCCAGAAGAAGAAGATAATGGTAAAAAATCTTTTGCTGAAATCTCTAGTAATGCTGATATTATTTGTACAAATTTAACTTTTCATTATCCTGGTCGCATTGACTTATTAGAAGATTTTTCTTTAACGATTCCTGGAGGTAAAAATATTGCTCTAATTGGTAAATCTGGCTGTGGTAAAAGCACCTTAGCTAAATTAATTTCTAGTTTGTATCAATTGCAATCTGGTAATATTAGAATTGGGCTTTATAATCTTCAAGACCTGTCCTTAGAATGTCTCCGTCAACAGGTTGTACTCGTTCCTCAAGATGCTCATTTTTGGAATCGTTCTATTGTCGAGAATTTCCGATCAGGAGCGCCTTATGTTAGCTTTGAGCAGATTGTGCAAGCTTGTAAAATTTCTGGTGCTGATGAATTTATTAGTAAACTTCCAGAAACATATCAAACTATTTTAGGTGAATTTGGAGCGAATATTTCTGGTGGACAAAGACAAAGATTAGCCATAGCTAGAGCCATTGTTACAGATCCGGCAATTCTGATTTTAGATGAATCTACTGGTGGACTTGATCCAGTTAGTGAAGCCCAAGTTTTAGACCAATTATTCCAACATCGTCAAGGAAAAACCACGATTTTAATTACTCATAGACCAAAAGTAATTAATCGTGCTGACTGGATTGTTTTGATAGATCAAGGTAAGTTGAAATTAGTAGGTTCTCTGGAAGATTTACGCACTAAACCAGGAGACCATTTAGATTTTGTCATTCCTTAGTCATGATTATTCATTGTAGGGTGGGCAATGCCCACCAAAAACCGTTTAAACCTAGATTTATTACCCTACTTATATTTCACAAATAAAATATTAGTCCTTTATTCATTGCTCAGATAATTATGCTTTACACTCATAATCAAGAATTGAATTCTGTAATTGAAAATGATAATTCACTTCCACCGATAAGTCGTTGGACATCCTTAGCAGGTTTATTTCTGGTTGGAACTGTTATCGCTAGTATTTCTTTGTCTTCATGGGTGAAATATAATGTCACGGTAAAAGCTGCTGCTATTATTCGTCCTATCGGTGAAACTCGTATAGTCCAATCCAGGATAGAAGGGACTGTTAAAACGATCTTAGTCAAAGAAAATCAAGTTGTTAAAAAAGGAGATATCATCGCTCTTTTAGATACAGAACAATTATTAATTAAAAGAAGCCAATTAGAAGAAAATATCAAACAAAATAAATTACAAATATTCCAAATTTATGCTCAGAACCGAAGTTTAAATAATCAAATCATGGCTGAGAAAAAAGTTATAGAAAGGATTATTAGCTCTGCCAAAGAAGACTTATTAAGAAATCAAAGAGAATATCAAGATCGAAAAATAAATACTGACACTGAATTAATGACAGCAGCAGTAAATATCCAAAAAGAATTAGTAGATTTAGAAAAAGCTCAAGCTGATTTAGAATTTGCTAAAGTAGATCGAGATCGTTATGAGCAGTTATCTAAAATTGGTGCCATTGGCAACCGAGAATTTCAGCAAAAACAGTTAGTTGTTCAACAGACAACCTTAACACTAGAATCTGCAAAAAAAGCAGTTGATATCGCTAAAATAAAAATGAAATCAAATCAAGCTGCGGTTAATCCCACTACCGCACTGATAAAAATAGCAGAAGAACGTATTGCTCAAGAAGCTGCTAAAGGTGAATCCAATATAGCAGCTCTAAATAAAGAAAAAGAAAGCTTAATTCAGAAATTGCTAGAAATACAAACTCAAATTAAACAATCACAGAAAGAACTTCAACAAATCGAAAATCAACGCAAAAATAGTATTATTCTGGCTACTAGTAATGGGATTATCTTTAAACTCAACTTACGCAATTCTGGTCAGTTTTTACGGGCTGGTGAATCTGTTGCCGAAGTTGTACCTAATAATGCTTCTCTAGTAATTAAAGCCATGATTCCTACTGCGGAAGTTAATAAAATTGCCATTGGACAAAAAGTCCAACTTCGTGTTGATGCTTGTCCCTATCCTGATTATGGAACTGCCAAAGGCATTGTTAAAACCATCGCTCCAGACGTGATTACACCTCAAAGTAAAGATACTACTACAAATTCTCCGGGTATTAGCTACTTTGAAGTCACGATTCGACCCGAAAACAATTCATTTGGAAATAATCATCGTCAATGTCTATTACAAGCAGGAATGAGCGCTACATCTGAAATTATTTCTAGAGAAGAAACAGCATTACAATTCATGTTAAGAAAAGCTAGACTAATTAGTGATTTATGAATAGCCATTGAATATAATATTCCCTGGTATATCTAATTTATTAAAGTCATAACTATAATACCGTTTATGACATCTGACCAAAGAATTCAGCAAGCATTGCAGTGGTGGTTTTCTAGAGAATTCTGGAAATTATTTCTGGAGTCGGAAAAAATCCGTGATGATTTATTACAAGAATCTTTTATAATTCGGCGTAATTTAGATTTATTAACTAGAGATAATTTAAGTTTATCGGTGACGAAAATTCCCACCTATATCCAAAAAATTGATAGAATTCATCATTCCTTGGTACAATTAAGCGATCGCTTGTGTCCCATATCTATTCAAGATAGCTTACCTTTATCTATTGAGTGTTTATTAGAACCTTTGATTAATTCCCGTCCCCATCTATATTTTCAGATTAATCTGCCAGTTTCCTGGCGTATTGAAGAAGCTGAACAGAGTTGGATCATTATCAGAATTTTAGAAGAATTACTGAGAATAACCTTGCCAGAAACAGAAATTTTACTCCCTATTTATATTCATATTACTCTCAAACAAATACAACGTATGGGGCTATTGTCCGTAAAAATTTCTTATCCTGATATATCTACTCTGATTTTTTATTCTCATTTGCCAGAGTTAGAGCATCTTTACAATAGCTTTAAGTTCTTAATATCAGGTAAATGCTCCTACTTTAACAAAAACCTTATGTCAACATGGCATTTTTATTGGTAAGTATTTTCTATTACTTAATATCTTCTATAGTACCAGGTAATATATTTGTTACAACTCTGATTAATCCTCAATTATTCTTAAACAAACGTATTTATTATTGTTATATATAAACTTTATAATATCAGTATTTTCTAATAAACTTCATGGAATGAGGGTGATATTTCTCATGGCAAATAAGTTATAACTAATAGCATCTAGAAAAAACTAATTAATAGCAGTAGATATAGGACTCTTGTTTAATTTTCATGAGCGTACTTTGCGCTTAAAAAAATCTACATCTTAATGCTCTAAATTATTGCTGATGCCTCCGGTACGCTACCACCGTAAGTACAGCCATAACTGCATTTACGCTACGCAAGCTATCAGCAATAAAACCGGAGTCCTATACAAAATTTATCAGGTGTATAACTATTGGGACAATTATTAGATATGCAACAAGTTTCATCAGAAAAATCAATTTTAAAATTCATGATTATTGATGATCATGAATCAGTTTTAAGCGGAACAGTAGAAATATTAAAGAAAACCTATCCTAGTGCTGATTTTAATACTGCTACAACTGCTAGTTATGCTTTTGAGCAAATCAGTAGTTATCAACCTGATCTGATAGTGATGGATCTTTCCATACCAGAAAAACCAGAAATGATAGCGAAAGTGGATACGGGAATTCAACTTCTCAAAATTTTGATGGAAAATTATTCCCATTTGAATATTGTTATTCAAAGCGCTCATGTGAGAACATTAGTTCGAATTCGTCCTTGTATTGATAATCATAAAGGAGGCTTGACTATTGCTGATAAAAGTCTTTCTACCCAAGAAATGTTAACTAGAGTTGATTGGGCATTACAGGGATTAACCCACACAAAAGATATTAAAGGAATTCACTCAGGTTTAGAGATAAAACTAGAGTGGTTGAAAGTTCTAAACTTAGCCTTTGAAGAAGGATTACAAGATAAAGCCATTGCTAAAAATATGTGTATATCTGAACGCATGGTGCGTCATTATTGGAGTAAATTACAAGATGTTTTAAATATTTACCCAGAAGAAGGTAAAAACATTCGCATTCAAACAGAAATGAAAGCTAGAGCCGAAGGATTAATTGATTAATAAACGTAAAATCAATAATGTGTTTTCCATAATTAAGGTTTTGAGACTGGAATAAAAGCCTATGCAAACTCAATTTCAGAAAAAACTGTCAGCAGAAACTTATTTTGGTTCTGTAGGAAAGTTTTCAGAAAATATCATGACTATTTTTAGTCTAGTCTTGATTAGTCATTTTTTTTTAACTTGGAGTTTATCGTTTACATTAATACCAGCCATTTTTGTTGTAGTTATCAATTGCATCAGTTTCATAGTTTTATATCAATACAACCAAACAATTAAATCTGAAATTCAATCTCGGCAAACCATGATTACAAACACATTTGAAACAATTCATAATGGACCACTACAAAGTCTAGCTAAAGTTTTAAAGCTAGTGAGAGGACAAGAATTAACAAATAATAATAACTTGCTCCCTTTAATAGAAAAAGAACTTGAAGAATTGAATCAAGAATTGCGGGGAATATACGAATTTTGGCAACAAGAAACCCTTGCTCAAGATACCAGTCTTTATCTAGGAAATAATGTAGTCATAGATTTGCGAAACCCCTTGCATGAGATTCTCTATCAAGTTTATAACCACACCTTAGAACGAGATTTTCCCTGCTTTAAAACCCTGAAACTAAAAATCCATAATTTTGAACCTATAAATGAAAGCAATTTAAGTATTGAAAATAAGCGAGGACTTTGCCGATTTTTAGAAGAAGCTTTATGCAATGTTGGTAAACACGCCACCGATATCACCTGTTTACAAGTTACTTATTCTTTGTCTGAAGATAAAAGGATTTACACTCTCACCATCATGGATAATGGTTTAGGAATTCATTCATTAAAAGAAGGTTGGGGAACAAAACAATTTAAAAATTTAGCACAACAAATTAAAGGTAAATTTAGGCGAATTTACCTTTATCCTCAAGGGACTCTTTGTGAGTTATCCTGGCCTTCGCCAAATTCTTTCTGTTGACACTCTGCGCTCTAAAGAGACGCAGATTCTATAGAGAGTTTCAGTCTATATCCCTCAGTTATCCCAGTTTCAGGCAGGGCTCCTTAATATTGGGTTCCTGCCCTGATTTCGTCTGCCCAAAAGGGCGAAATCATATCTGACAGGCGTATACTTTCCAAGAGTCCCCCGGTAGGTTTTTATGTCTTGTACTGACAACTCAATCATAACACAATATTGAAGGCGAATAAATTCGGCATTTGTCGGTTTTCCCCTTCGGTCTGAAGACGCGAAGCTCCCA
>JANMEE010000110.1:0-27470 GCA_031376645.1 Dolichospermum sp. OTE_75_concoct_329_sub
CATAATACGAGTTATAGAAGGTTGTGCAGTCGGGTCTGAAACTCTAAGCTCTTACTTTATCCTGATGGCCTTTAAATTCCTGAAGATGTTGCCCCTGCAAATTCCATAACCGCGCTGTTTTGTCAGAAGATGCGGTAGCGATGGTTTTGCCGTCGGGGCTGAAACTCACACTCCTGACTGTATCCTGATGCCCTTTAAATTCCTGAAGAAGTTGCCCTTGCAAGTTCCACAACCGCGCTGTTTTGTCATCTGATGCGGTAGCAATGGTTTTACCGTCGGGGCTGAAACTCACACTTCTGACTGTATCCTGATGCCCTTTAAATTCCTGGAGAAGTTGCCCCTGCAAGTTCCACAACCGTGCTGTTTGGTCATCTGATGCGGTAGCGATGGTTTGCCCATTGGGGCTGAAACTCACACTCCAGACTTTACCCTGATGCCCTTTAATTTGGTTGTGTACTTTGATATTATCGAGGATATTATTTAAGGCATAAATAGGGCTAATAGTTGGATATTTATTTAGGGGAATATTTTTAACTATTTGTTTTAATGTTTTACCATTTTGTACTGCATTAACTAAAGATGATAATTCTTCTAGTTGGAACTGTCTTAAAACATTTACGCCACCTTGTTCTAGTCTAGTAACTAGTAGTGCTTCTTTTTGGGCGTTGAGGGCTGCTTGTTTAGCTGCATTTGCTTTTACAAAGGTTTCTTGAGCCTTTTTAACTTTTGTTTCTGCTTCTTGTTGTTGTCTCTGCGCTGCTTGTAATTTATCTGCCGCAGTTTTTACGTTATCATTAGCTGTTTTAATTTTCTCTGTTGCTGCCATATTTTGGTGTTTTAATATGTCTGCTTGTTTATTTACTTCATCTACTTTAGCTTTAGCTGCTAATAGATTTTCTTTTGCTTTTTTTGTATTCTGTTGTGCTAATTTAAATTTCTTTTCTGCTGCTTGTTTAGTTTTTTCTGCTTGTTGAGATTGTAGTGTTAAATTTTGAGTTTGACTTTGTAATTTTTGGTTTTTTTGTTCTGATTCTTGTTGTTTAGTTTTAGCAATATTAGCTTCTCTAACCTGATTTATCCCATAAACAGAAGCGAAACCTGCAATTATTACTAAACCTAAAGCTAATCCAGAACTTAATCTCAATCTTTGTCGGGCTTTGGCAATTTCTTTATCAGCTTTTTGTTTAGCATTACCTAAGATTTCATTTTCTTGTTGTTTAATTTTTAGTTGTTCTTCGGTTATTTTTCTTTGTTCCTGCTCTTTTGTAAGTTCGGCTATTAGCTTTTCTTCACGTAGTTGCTTAATTTCTGCCTGAGTCTGTTCTTCCTTTTTTCTCAATTTTTCTATTTCTACTAATAACCTATTTTCCTGTTGTTGACGAATAAAATCTACTAAATAATCATGTACTAATTGATATCTATTTTCTGGAGATTCTGGTAACAGTAAAACCAACCCTGAACCAATGAAAATATTTAATACTAAATCCAGATTTTCAGTTCTTTCTGCGAACTGTTCTGATAATTCAATACGAGTTTTTAAAGGTCTTGTACCATTTTCATCAGTTAATAAATATAAAACCAATCTTGCAAATTTTTCATTTTCTGCACCACAGTCTTGGATCACATCTTCTAAAAATTTCTCAACTAATTTTTCTTTACCAAATTCTTGATATTTAGCTAATGTGGTGATTTTTTCAGTTTGTAATTGTGAACCCACAATTTGTAATTCTATCGGTCTAATTTCTCTGATATTTCCAGCTAAGTCTTTGACTAATTTATCAATTAATTCTGGTTGTAAATAGAATTTACTTCTAGTTGTTAAACTTTCAATCACTGATTTAGCGTCTGCGGGAGTAAAGTTACCCAAATAATAACGAATTTTTTTATCAAGAATATTATTACTTGTAACTGTTAAATTACATAAACGGTCTATTTCTAATAAATAATGTAAATAATCTTCTCTCAGAGAAAGGACTATTTTTATAAAAGGGATATCTAAGGATATTTTTAAGAAACTATAAAATGATTGTCTTTTTCCACGATCTGGATAAACAAAGAAAAATTCTTCAAATTGGTCAAATATCAAAACTGTTAATATATTTCTATTAGCATTTTTTCTTAATTGTTCAATAATTTTATCTGTAGATTGTAGGGATGTTTCCGTGGATTGTAGAGACGTTCCATGGAACGTTTCTACATTTAATATATTTGATATTAAAGACTTTTCTAGCAATTCTATCCAATTAGTATAAACTCGTAAAAGAATAGGTAAAGCATCTTTTTCTCCAATGGGTTCTTGTTGTAATGCAGGAACTAAACCAGCTTGTAAAATCGAACTTTTACCAACTCCTGACTGTCCATGAATAACTAGCAGTTTATTCTCAGTTTCTGATATTCTTCCCCGCAGTCTTTTAACATCTTCTGCTCTTCCAGAAGCTGAAATCTCTTGTGCTATTGTTCCTGTTTGTTGAATTTCTGAGATGCTATTAATAACTCTCCGTTGAGGGTTAAGATAAGATGCACCAACAAAGGCTAAAAATCCATATTGTTGTTGAATTTGTAATCTTTCTTGTTTAATTTCAAAGGCTTTTAAATATTGATTTTCTTGAAAATATAGAGAATGTAATTCTTTTAATATCTCAATATATATTTGAGGATGGTATTGGGGATGACTTTGATTTTTGGCAGTTTCTAAAGTTTTAATAGCTAAAAAAATTTCATTTAAACCAATTTGAGAACGTGCTAATAATAAGCGATAGATACTATATTCATGGTTTGGTATTTCAGGAATATTTATTAATACATTGATGGCTTCTTGGGCATTTTGATTAGCTTTTTGATATTCTTGATTTTCTAAAGCTACTTCTGCTATAAACCCGTAATTTTGACTTAAACCTTTGACAAGGTAAGGGGAAACAGGAAAAGTATTTTTATATAATTGGATTGATTTTTGGGCAAGATTTTCTAACTCTGTCCAGGCTTTTAGATTTCTTAATATTTCTCCTAAAATATTACTATTTTCAATAACTAAATCTGATCTTTCGATGTTTTCAAAGATTGTAATTCCCTGTTGAAGATAATTTCTAGCATTTTGCCAATGCGCTAAATTTTCATCATTAGTAATTTCTACTTGTTTAACATAAGCTAGGGCTATTTTTACAAAGATAATTCCTTGATATTCTAAATTATTATTATCTTGCCAAAATTTTAAACTGCTTTGATAATAATTTAAGGCTAAATCTAGATTATTTCGCTGATATTCCGTTAAACCTAATACAAATTGCAATTTTGCTTGTATTTCTGGATCTATTTCTTTTCCTCGTTTTTGCAAATCTTGATTTGCTGATGTTATTTCTTTATAAACTTGAGGAGTAACAACAACCTCATGATTAAATATCTCCTTCGTTGTTTTTTGTAGTAAATCAATTAAATCATCATTATCATGTTCAAAATCAATTACACTACCCCAATTTTCTAAATCTGGTGCTATTCTGATGATAGTTTTTAGCATTTGATCATCTATCCAAATTAAGACAGGAAAGGGAAAATTTTTTCTAAATTCCTCTCGACTTTGGTTGGCTGATTTTAAAAAACTTTCGATGTTTTCAACAGTATCTAAACCAAAAATCATTAATGCTTGTGGTTGGTCATTTATCAATTCTTCGGATATTTGACTTTGTAAACTTTTGGTTGATGTGTTTACCGAAATTTCTCTAATTGGTACAAGGGAAGTTTTTTGGAGTTCTGTGACTATTTTCTGCTGTAATTTGCTGTAGTTGCAGCGCAAAAATAGCAAGGAAAATTGATTTTGAGAAAATCTAATTGCCCTTAATATTGTTGTTAGAGAAATATGATTATTGTCTGAGTAATTTTCTGAATTATTCATGATGTTATTTTTATTCAACTAGAATTGGATTTATATCAAACCAAGAACCTTCATCATCTCGATATTCAAAGATAAACATACTCCTAAGTAAAACATCATATTGTTCATCTCCTCTAAATTTTTTAGTCGCAATTACTTGTTGTAATAAATCCCATTCATCAGGTGTAATTGCTAAACTAAGTTCATTACAACGTTTTTTAATAATTGTTTCCACACATTTTCTAGAAATTGGTGGATCTTCTATTTGTAAGCAGCGAAATAATAACATCATCAAGTTTCTAAGGTGTCCACCGCTAACTTTACAAAGTCTATCTATGGTTTCCTGACTATCAAATATTTTGAGAATTAAATCTTGATGTTGTTCCGTTTCTTCTTCCCAATCTATATCAGGAAATGCTCGCACCATAATCATTTGTTTTAGTAATTTAATTCCTTCTTGATTTTGTTCTCCATTTTTATCTTTAACTGCTACCATTGGTAATACTTTAGGGTCATTACCAAAACGATTTGTTAATCTTCCTAATGCGTTAGAAAAGATGAGAACTAGAGGTATGGTATAAACTACATGACATTTTAATTGATTTAATTGTTCACCTCGTGATACAAATAGATATTCTGGTTGATATTGACCATTGGCTTTAGGAGAGTTATCTATTCTATCGAGGTTATCAATGATGACTACTAAGCCTTGTTTTCCTAGTTGATTGAGTTTTTGTTGAGCAGGTATAAGTAATTCTTTGTTAATTGCTTCTAAAATTAAGTTAGTTCGCGGTTCTAAATATTGTCTGAGTTGACTACGTAATTTAGGACTGTCTTTGGTTTTAGCAGTAATTTTGGCAATTCCTACGGATAATTCGGCTTCAACACCTATATCTAGGGGAGTTTGTAATAGTTCAGCTACTTCTGTGAACAGGTTTTGAAAATATCCTGGTTTGAGCTTGATTTTATCTTTTTCTAAACTTTCGCTGACTTCGCGGGCGATCGCTAGTAATATATCTGTAATATCAATATCTGCCATGTCTAAACTTTGGCTAGATTCAAAATATACTACATGAAATCCCTCTTGTTCCAATTCTGATTTTAGTCTTAGTAATTCCGTAGATTTTCCGCAACCAATATGTCCTGTAAATAATTGACAAGTTGGTGATTCTGGAGACAGCAGAGTAATAGTTCGTTTTAATTCTCGAATAACTTCTGCACCACGCACTTCTGAAAAATCAATATAGTATTTTTTGTCTTCGGGGTTGCTTTTATCGAGGGTTTTATTGGGGTTGCAGGTTTGATAGAATTTTTTTAAATCCAGTTTCATAGTAAATTTCCCGAAAATCGCCTGATAATCATAAGTATCTCAGTGATTATACAGGTAATGATCAGATTAATCAATAAAATATATTTCTGAAACAGATGTCAGTAATAAATGATAACATAGTATTATAAGTGATGCGTTAGGCAAGTTTAACGCATCCTCCAATATTGATTAATCCTGCAAAGCTGTTAACCAAACCTGTAAATCAGTCAAATTAGTAAAATCTAACAAAGCTTCGCTCAAATCTTCCAATACAGGTAATGGTAAAGCAGAAATAGCGGTGCGGATTTCTGGGGATAATTCTCCAAACCGCTTTGTTAGCAGTCGGCTAACCAGATTAACCGTTGCTTGTTCTAATCCTTCTTCCCGTCCCTCTTCTTTAATTTCTCGATAAACTCGCGTTTCTTTGAGTGTAATTCCCAATATAGATTCTACCTCCGTACGACTTAGGTTTTCAAACTTGTACACCATTATCGTCGTGATCATTTCTATTATGGCGCGACTTGATGGTGATAGTATTTCTGTATTAGTTTTTGTTAATAAATACCTTGCTGCTTCTGGTGCTTGACTTTAATCAATAAAATAGACTTCTCAAACGGATACAAGTGCTAAGTAATAACATAGTATTGTAAGTGATGCGTTAGGAAAGTTTAACGCATCCTCCAATATTCATTAATCCTGCAAAGCTGTTAACCAAACCTGTAAATCAGCCAAATTAGTAAAATCTAATAAAGCTTCGCTCAAATTTTCCAATACAGGTAATGGTAAAGCAGAAATAGTAGTGCGTATTTCTCCCGATAATTCTCCAAACCGCTTTGTTAACAGTCGGATAACCAGATTAACCGTTGCTTGTTCTAATCCTTCTTCCCGTCCTTCTTCCCGTCCCTCTTCCCGTCCCTCTTCTTTAATTTCTCGATAAACTCGCGTTTCTTTGAGTGTAATTCCCAACATAGATTCTACCTCTGTACGACTCAGTTTTTCAAACTTGTACACCATTATCGTCGTGATCATTTCTATTATGGCGCGACTTGATGGTGATGGGATTTCCTCATTAGTTTTTGTTAACAAATACCTTGCTGCTTCTGGTGCTTGACCTTCTTCTACGGTTGTGAGTACCATCAATGCTACCCATACAGGTAATTGTCGAATATCTCCCAATTCATCTAAATATACTCGATGTACTTGATTACCATTAAGTAAGCTACGATGAGGATAAATATCACTTTGTTCTGTTTTGCGAGATGGATAAATTATCACTGCTTGCCAATCGCTAAATCTAGCACGGTTGCGGTAGAAATATAGTGAAGATTCAGCAAATACTCTTTCATAAAGCTGTTTATCTACCTGGAATTGTACCTCACAGAAATAAACAACACCCCTATTTTCATTTTCTGGTGGTAGAAATACACCATCAATTTCAAATCTGGGTTCTTTGACTGCTACGGAATCAAACCTATAATCATCGGCATTTGCAGGAGGATTTTGCAATAGTTGAAACAAAAGAGAAGGAGATTGTTGAAAGAGTTTGTAAAATATTGAGTCTCGACGCATATAGTATTTTTAGAGATGATTTTGTAATTCATTAGCTGATAATAGACTGCATTTTTTTACCTAGCTGAGTGAGTATACAAATAATGATAAAATGAAATCAGCAACTAAACTCTTAATATCATTAGGAAATTCTTCACCAATGGTTTTTTTTAATAAAGACGAACAACTAGAAAATCTCGGTAATCAAATTTTAGAGGCAACTTGGGCAGAGTTTCCAACGTTAGCAGTAAATCAAATTGCACTAACTTGGGTTGTATATGATCCTCCAGCACCAGTTAATACAGGTGGTGCGCTGACTCCTAATGCTTTTTGGTCACACGCGGTGCGGGGATTTAGTTATCGGGGAGGAGAACGGATTTATCCTGCTAGTGTGGTGAAATTATTTTATTTGGTAGTGCTGGAAGAATGGCTAGAAAAAGGCATGAGTCAGACTTCAGGAGAATTAGACCGAGCTTTGACTGATATGATAGTTGATTCTAGTAATGATGCTACCAGTTTAATTGTTGATATTCTCACTGGTACTACTTCTGGTCCACAGTTAACCCTTGGTCCCTTTGAAACGTGGAAATATCAGCGTAATATTATTAATCGCTATTACCAGTCTTTGGGGTGGGAGGAAATGCAAGTAATTAATGCCTGTCAAAAAACCTGGGGTGATGGTCCCTATGGACGGGAAAGGGCATTTTATGGGGAGATGTTTGAAAATCGCAATATGTTGACCACAGATGCCACTGCCAGATTATTACATAGTATCGTGGGTGGGGTAGCGGTTTCTAGTGTGCGATCGCAATCCATGATGAATTTACTCAAACGCAGTCTTAACCCAAAAGAGTTACCCCAAGATGGAGAAGAAGACCAGGTTACAGGCTTCTTAGGCAGTGGATTACCGGAAAATAGTCAAATCTGGTCAAAAGCAGGTTGGACAAGCACAGTCCGTCACGATGCGGCTTATATTGAATTACCTGATCAACGTCCTTATTTATTAGCAGTATTTACGGAAGGGAAAGAACAAGCTAAAAGCAAAGAAATTTTGCCTTTTGTGTCTGAAAGAATTGCACAAGCCGTAGCTAATTTATAAAATTACAATTGCTGGGACTTAACAACGGAAATAGGTGAAAATGGGACGTATTTTTATTTCTGCGGCACATGGTGGCACAGAAGCGGGTAAGAATGACCCTGGAGCGATCGCCGGTGGAACAACAGAAGCAAAAGAAATGATTCTTTTGCGGGATTTGGTGGTAATAGAACTCCGCACCCGTAATTTAGAAGTTTTGGCTGTTCCTGACGATTTAAGTGCCGCTCAAACTATCGCTTGGATTAATGCTCGTGCTAATTCCAAAGATGTAGCCATAGAAATTCAAGCTAATGCGGCTAGTAGTCCATCTGTGCGTGGAGGAAGTGCCTTCTATATTGCCAAAAATGACCAACGCAAACAAAATGCCGAAATAGTATTAAAAGGACTTTTACAACGTGTTCCGCAATTACCAAATCGCGGAGTGAAACCAGATACAGAAAGTGGTTTGGGTAGTTTACAATTTTGTCGTCAAACTGCAATTGGAGCTTTACTACTACAAGTCGGTTTCTTGAGTAGTCCTGAAGATCGGGCTTTATTACAAAGTCGTCGTCGTGATTTTGCCATAGGAATTGCGGATGGGCTTGCTACTTGGAGTCAAACGAATGATCCTCAGCAACCAACAGCCGAAAACTATGCCAGCATTAATATCAATATCAATGGACAAACTTACTCTGAACAAGGAGTATTAATTAATGGTAATGCTTACATCCCTATTGATTTAGTAGATCGGTTACGAGTTAATATCTCGAAAGTTACTAATCTTCGGCGGATTACCTATCGGCAAATAGTTTATATCAAAGCAGTAGAATTGCGAGATTCTCATGTTTCTATTGATTGGGATAGTGCCACACGTACAGTAAAATTACGCTCAATTTCAGCAGTTTGTCCCGGACAAATTGAGCAAATTATTTCCAATGGTAATACATCAGAAATACAGCTACAATTATTTCTGAAAAACAATAATGAAAGTGCCATTACACAGTTTCCTGATCTTGCTAAACTATATCGAGAAGAAGCAAATATCGAAGGCATAAATCATGATATTGCGTTTTCTCAAATGTGTTTGGAAACTGGATTTTTACGGTTTGGTACTGACATTAAACCCCAGCAAAATAACTTTGCTGGTTTAGGTGGAGTTGGTGGTGGTACTGAGGGAGCATCATTTCCTAGTGCCAGAATTGGTGTCAGAGCGCATATTCAACATTTAAAAGCCTATGCCAGTTTAGAACCTTTAGTCCAACCAGAAGTAGATCCTAGATTTCGCTTTGTTACTAGAGGTGTTGCTTCCTCCGTTAATCAATTATCAGGGCGCTGGTCTGCGGATTTAGACTACGGAATTAAAATTACAGCCATTATCAGAAGACTTTATGAATCAGCAAATCTTTTATAACTAGGAAACGGGGGAATAGACATCTCCAGAAAAGAATGTAGAGACGTTCCATGGAACGTCTCTACAAGGGTTATAAGAAATGCACATTTAATTTTTACCAGATGTCTAATGGGGAATTGGTGTTTTTAATTCTAAATTATAAATTCCTCAAAGGGGTGTTATAGTCTTATTAAGATGATTAGGAACAATATTTGTGTTTCCCCTCTACGATGACAACCCTACTCGGATTACCCCATATTTTACCTATGGGTTAATTGGGATGAATGTTCTAGTTTTTCTCCATGAAATAAGTTTGTCAAATCTACAACTAGAACAGTTTTTTCAATTGTATGCAGTAATACCGCAAGAATTAACCATCAACTGGAGTGGAGAGTGGACAACCTTATTTACCTCACAATTCTTGCATGGAGGTTGGTGGCACTTAATATCCAACATGATCTATCTGTGGGTATTTGGTAACAATATAGAAGACCGATTAGGGCATTTTAAATATCTATTATTTTATTTAATTTGTGGTGCTATAGCTGCTTTATGTCAATGGTTTATTGGTATGTACTCTACTATTCCTTCCTTGGGAGCAAGTGGAGCAATTTCTGGAGTTTTAGGTGCGTATTTAATCTGGTTTCCCCAAGCCAGAATTACCACATTAATTTTCTTAGGTTTTTTCGTTACCACAATTAATATTCCTGCATTAGTAATTATTGGTATTTTCTTTGTGCAAAATCTCATCTCTGGTTTTGCTAGTCTCCAAGCAGCAGCTAATATGAGTGTAGAAACAGGAGGTGTCGCCTATTGGGCGCATCTTGGTGGTTTTATTGTCGGGAGTATTTTTGCACTGGGGAATAGGGATATAGATGATTAATACATCTTTATCTGTGTTTATCTGCGTACATCTGCGTTAAATTATTCTTGAGATTTTATATATTCAAATCCCGTAAAGCTAAACGAATTTGCTCTAAACGCGTGCGATTGACACCAAAATCAGAATCTCCTACACGAGAAGCAGAACGGATATGAATAATTGACTTATCGCTAGGAAAATAAAATTCGACATCATCAACAAATTTAAAGATGCGACTTTTAGAAATAGCATGAATATAATTATCTGTTTGTTTGATAATTTGAGTCCGCGGAACAACAGTGAGAACTTTGAGTAAAGTTTCTCTAGCTTTATCTCGTGTTACATTATAGGTGATTGGTGCAATAGTGTGTTTATCATCAGCATTTTGACTGACAACACAATTAGGAGACGCTGGACAAGGACTAAGAGAACCTGACTCAATTCCCAAGCTAGAAGCCGAAGCAGTCCTAGGAATAGTGAAACTAATGATCAGAGTTAGGAATATTGAGAAAATAATATTCCGTAGTCGAGAAATTGTTAAATTTGGCATAATCATTTGACTTTTATATTCTGCGATTTCAAGTATATTATCAGCTTTTGATATATTTTAATTAATTAAATCCTGAAAATCCTCTAATTTTAGGCATCCTGATTCTGACAAAAAATATATGCTGATGATGAAAAGTGTCAAAATCCAGATTCAAGGATTTAAGGATGTACAGGATGATTATTTTTCCTAACTTATATAATCTATTGCTGGTAAAAATCCTGAAAATCCTCTAATCGGTGGGCATCCTGATTCTGACAAAAAATGAAATTAGACAATATTGCATATACAATAAAAAAGAATTTAGTCAGTTCTAACTAATACAGGTGGAGATATCTATTAATGGGTTTTGGTAACTTAAAGCCGTATTGGCAACATATATTATACCAAAGTATTGCTACGGTAACGCTAGTATCAATTCCTTGGATTTACCCAGCATTTGCCCAAACTACTACAGAAGGGGGTATTGATTGGATTGTTGTAGTAGATACTTCCGCCTCTATGCGTGGAGTCGGGGGGACAAAAAATATATTTACTCAAGTCAAAAATTCTATTACTGATTTTGTCAACACTACCAAAGTCGGGGATACAGTTACTCTTTATACATTTGATCAAGACGTACAATTAAAAACCCAAAATATTACCGTCACCAATAATCAGGACAGAGGTAAACTTAAACAAATTATTAATGCACTTCAAGCTAATGGTGCGCGAACTCATACAGGCAAGGCAGTACAAGCTGCTTTAACACGTTCTGCAAAATTAAATAAACGCGCTGATGCTCTAACCAGAACAGTTAGTGTAGTATTTTTAACAGATGGATTAGAAGATGTGCGAGGTATTCCTAATCCTGTGACTATTCCTAGCAATACCCAATTATTACAACAGCAACAATGTAAACCCTATGTATTTTTTGTTTCTTTAGGACTAAAAGAACACGAAAAACAACTAAATAACTTTGCTAACAATCCCGCGCTGTGTAACAAAGGACGAGTATTAAGAGATCCGGGAGGAGTAAAATTAAACCAATTAGCACAAAGTATTCGACCAGTTTTAATCAAGCCAAAACTGGATGTTGATATACCCACAAATAACACACCACCAGTATCACCTGGTAGCACTACTCAACCTTTTAATATTAATGGGATTAGTAACGTTAATGCTAAGGTAAAGGTGAAATTAGAAGATCCAAATCAAAGTGGTATTAGTTTAATTACACCCAATGAAGAAATTAACTTAGCAGCTAATCAACCTACACCTATTCCTGTTCAGTTAAAAATTCCACCAGATGCTAAAGGTGGGACTGAAAATATCCGCTTGGTATTGACTTCAACAGATAAATCAATATCACCAATTCCTATTGAATTACCTGTAACAATTAAATGGCTGATAGACGTACAATCCAAGAGTCTAGATTTTGGTTCTGTAGAAGCAGGTCAAACTACTAATCCTCAAACTTTGGCAGTTAATAGTAATCAATCAGGAACAGTTAATTTACAGTTTAAAGATAATCCTCAAGATATTTCTTTAGCTACACCTGAAAAATCTATATCTTTGTCAGTAGGTGAGAATAAAATTCCTGTAAAATTAAAGGTATTTGATAACAGTTCTGAAGGGAAAAAAACTTTAACTTTAGTTTTAACTCCAGATAATTCTTTGATTAATCCTATTAATACTGAAGTTAAGCTTGATGTTTTCATGCCACTAATAAGAAAAATAATAATTTGGTCACTTTTATTCCTTTTACTATTATTAATAGTTCTAATTTTAGTGTGTTTAATTCAGCGAAAAACCCCTTGGGAATTAGTGCAAGATATCCGCACCCGCAATAATCTAGAAGGTGAATTAGAAATACTTGAACCACCACCAAAATCATCAGAAGAGCAATTTATCAGCCTTACCCAACTACAAGCGAATAAAGTAACATTGAGTAAGTTGATTTACGCAATTTCCGCAATTGACAACGATGCAGAATTAACTGCTAATTGGAAATTAGGCAAAAAGAAAGTTGATTTAAACCTGAGCAAAGGTAAAATTATTATCAATAATCAAGAAATAACTACTACAGAATTGTACGATCAGGATACAATTGAAGTTGGTAATATTAAGTTGCGATATTACTGGAATGGAAACCAACGCCCCTTTGAGCAAAACACTGGGGAAACTAACTTTTGAATAAAATTAAAGGAGATTCAATGTCCCGTCCCACAGTTGTTTTTCGTCCTACCGTTGTTATTGGTTTAGGTGGTACGGGTTATGGAGTTGTACTGAAGCTGAAAAAGCGTTTTATAGATGTTTACGGTTCAGTACCAGAAATTATTCGCTTTCTTTCCATTGATACTACTGAAAATATCCAAAGTCGAGAAAAATCACCAGATGGTAACACAGTAGTTTTAGAACCAAATGAAATCTATCCTATTTCTGTTGCCGATCCTGGTAGAATCATTGTTGGCAATGATCACATCAAGGAATGGTGGCCGAGGGAAATTCCAGCTCACGGTATTGTCAATGGCGCTGGACAAATTCGGGCAAGGGGTAGGCTGGCCTTATTCGCTAAAGTAGGTGATATTAATAGTTTAATTGGACAAGCCATCAATGCAGTTTGTGAAATTCGCACTAACAGACAAGCATTTTCCGATAACTTTCAAGTTTCTAATCGTGATGGTGTAGAAATTATTATTGTTGGTAGTTTAGCAGGGGGAACTGGCAGCGGTACATTTTTAGATGTGGCATTTTTAGTGCAGCGATATCTTAATCCTTTTTCTAATATTACAGGCGTATTTGTTTTACCGAGAGTATTTGCCAATCTTCCCCAAACTAACATGGTGAAATCAAATACCTATGGCGCTCTTAAAGAAATAGAATATATGTGGGGACTGTCACCTAGTAATACAATGGAAATTGATTATGGTAGCTTTAAAGTTAAAGCTGATCGTCCTCCATTTGATACAGTATTTGTAATTGATGGTATTAATAAAAAGGGGACGGTTGTTGGTCGTCCTGATGACTTATTAAACTTAGTTGCCGATGGCTTATATGTTCAAATCGGTTCGCAAATCGGTTTAGATGCTGCTAACGTTGCTGATAATCTGCGAGCCTATTTAGCAACTGCGGAAAAGGTACGGGGACGCAAAATTAACTACTGTAGTTTTGGATTTGCGGCTTTGACTTTGCCAACACAACAGTATGAGCGAATGAAACTAGAAGACGCTCAAAAATTTGTGGCTAATGAGTTGATAGCATCTTCTCAAGGTATTGATTTAGAAAGTGAACTTACCCGATTTTTTCAAGATACTAAATTAGCAGATACGACAGTTTTAGAATCCTTGATTGAAAGTAATCAAGGTGGGAAAATTAAACCTGAGTTTAGAATGGGTGAAATGCGTTTTGATCGGACTGCTTTAACGACAATTAAGGAATTATATAAGCGGCAGATGGATCAAATGGAACAACGCACGGCTCAAGAGTTGGGATTAAATTATCACCGCTTAGAACAAAATATTATAGAAGCTCTTGCTACTTGGTACGAGCGGGCAATTAATCGTCTTAATGGTTTAGATTGTGCCGGGCAATTTGCCGCCAAATTAGCAAAAAACCTCGATGATTTACAACAAAGTGTGCAGAAAAAATCCCAAGAAGCACAATATCAATATAATTTATTGAAGCTAGAACAACAGGAAGAAAAAATCAAGGAAGTTGCCGAATCTTGGTTTGTGAATAAGAACAATCTGCAAACAGCTTGTCAACGCTTCAAAGAAAGGGCTGATCAAAAATGGAAACTCTATTTACATTGGAAACGATGCGATAAAGCAGCCGAACTTTATGGAATCTTACGAACTAAAGTTGAGGAAATTCAAGAAAAGTGTAAACGTATTCGCATTAACCTAGATAGGATTTATCAAGACTTAGAACAAAGTTATAGTGAAGTAAGTCGTCAAGGTAATAGTGATAATCCTTTTATTCACACTATCCAGCGCGTCAATTTGCAATCAAAAAGACCGAAAGTTAGTGGAGATGATTTTATTCGGTGGTATCGAGAGAATTCTCAAAGTTTAACAAATTGGTCAGATAAAAAAGCAGAAGATATCAAAGCTGATATTTTAAAATTTGTTGATGAAATTTATAAACCTCTTACCAGTATGACAATAGAAGAGGTTTTAGCAAATAGCAATCCTGAAGATGTAGGTAAAGACTTAGAACAATTGGGGAAATTGGCAGTTCCTCTTTGGCAATATGAAGAAGCGGAAATTCCCGTTCAACAGCAACACTTAATCACAGAATTTTATTATTACGGTGTTGAAAGTAATAATACTATTTTTAGTAATCCTCCCCTTGTAAATCGGATCCCAAAAGGCAGAGAAAACCCCTCTTTTGTTCCTACCGGTGAACCTCATAAAATCACTTTGTTTAGAGTGGAAGTGGGTATTCCTTTATTTGCTCTGAACGGTGTTAGAGATATGGAACAAGCCTATTTAGACCCCAATAAGGTCTTTAAACATTTGGATAGGAAATGGAATAACCTGCCTAATTTGATTCCCCCAGAAGAGGATGGAGGAGCATTACGGTGGTTTGCTTTAGCTTTAGTTCCTGAACTTTATAAATTAATTGTTAATCAAAGAAGGCAATACTCTGTTTATACAGAACAGGCAAAAAAATTAGAAGGGCAACTTTTGCTGTTAGGAAGCGATCGCAAATCAGCCTTTAAAGCCTTCAAAAATAACCCATCTCTCATCAAGGAAATTGCCGATAAAGTTGACAGGATAACTAATGCAGACGAAGACAAAGCCAAATTACTGTTAGGAAATTATATCCAACGACTTGTACAGGTATTAAAAGAAGGTAAAGTTGATTCCCAAATTAAAGAACAGGTAGAAATGGAAATCCAAGAAATTGAAGCCTATTTAGAAGATTTGGATGTAATTTTATAAACCTCTATTAACTAATTTGAGATTGGCATTATGCCCAAACCAACTACTATTTTTGCCCTCGATCCTTACAGTGCTGTTTTCTGTGCAGCTATCCAAAAGCAAGTTCAACGTTACTCCCCCACTCAAGGGAGTTTACTGCAAGTTCATGCTTTAACTTGGGACACTCTTGGCTTTGACTTTAAATCTGATTTACAATCCATTAATACCGAAAAATCAGACAAAGAAAAAATCTCTAGTCAACTAAACTCCATAACTCAAATTCGCAACCAATTTAAACAAGCAACAGGCAAATTGCAACCTCTGTTGATTAAGTTACTCCAAGCCAGTTATAATTCTCCAGAAATAATCGCTGCTAAAAGAGCAGGAATTGATATTAATAACCAGCATAGAATATATTTAATGCTGTCAGCTAAAGAGCAGATTTCTAGAGGTGTATTTTTTGAATTAGCTCGTTTATTGCGTTGGTTATTTAGTAAATACTTTGTTGATATTCCCCACAGTTTAGAAGTAATATTATTGCTACCAGGTTTATTTCCACCAGCAACTAATTCTGATTATAGTGCTGCTTATGGGTTTCTCAAAGAACTTGATTTCACAATGACTAACCAACAAAAAGGCTTACTTTTTGAAAATTGCTGGTTAATTGATGGACAAAATGGCGGATTGAAAGATAATTTATCCAGTTATGCTGATGCTTTTGTTGGTTTTCTCAACTTTGAAACTGAAATTGGTGGACAATTAATAGGTATTAATAAAGTTCGCGGTAAAATATCTGCCTATAGTTCTTTTGGCTATGGAGAATTAATTTTTCCCGTAGAAATAGCCATGACTCGTTTAAGTTCTGCCTTAGCTGCTGATATTATGAAGCAGCAGTTTTTACCACAACAAGAATTAGCACCAGAAGCTAGTCGTAAGTTATTATTAAATGCTAAAGCATTTATTTTGAGCGATGAATTTCACGATGCTTTTTTACAATTAGAAAGAGAAAACGGTAAACCAGTCTGGCAAGATTTTAAACCCCGTATTGATATCCGTCCTGGTATGGCTCAGGAATATGGAAAAGAATTAAAGCGAGCATATCGTCAATTTCAAAATCAACAACTACTTACATACAAAGGCATTCTAGAAAATTGTACTAAAGAAGTGCAAACAATCTTAACATCTGTTTTAGATAGCAGAATTAGTAATTATGCAGATGCTATACCTAGCGGTTTAAATGAATCAGTCAAACTCCTAGAAATTTTGACTTATGCTTATTTAGAATTAAAAACGGATATCATTAGTGAACAACCACAAAATCTGATTACAGAATTATGTAATATTGAAGCATCTCTTGATGAACAATTAGAAGTCACAATTAATAAAGAAAATACCCAAGAATTACTAAATCAAATTTTATCTTTAAGAGGAAAACGGCAACAATTGCAAGAAAGTTTTGCTGAACTTAATTCAGCAGAATTATTAGAGGAATTACAAACAACTCAAGCACAGCTAGACAATACCATTTCCGAATATCGTCAAGCTGTTAATACAGAAATTGAACAAACCAACCAAATTCGTACTATAGCAATTAAACGCGCTCGTGAGCAAGCACAACAAAATATTGATAGTTTAGAAAAGCAATTAAACTTTCTGGAAAATGAAATTGATCATGCTACAGATAAACTTGATGAACTATTTACAAAAGAAACAAAATTTCGGAATAAATATTTGATTATTTATCCTACATTGGTTTTACTTGTCTTGATAGCATTGGTTATGTTCTTAGGTATTTTTAGTCAATCAACACTATGGCTTTTATTAAAACATTTTTCAGGAAATTTAGTTAATTATCTATTCTGGACATTATTAACTGTTTTGACTTACTTGGGTTCAATTTGGATGAAATACAATTCTACTATCCGTGAACCTATTCAACAGATTAAGAAAAAAATTAAAAGTCTAGAAAATAGTTTGCAAGCTAATGCGGTAGAATTACGTCGCAGCTATAATGAACAATTAAAATTAGATTATGATCTTTATGCCCAAAATCTTCGCAAAGAAACATTAAATTATTTAATTAAAACCGTAAAACAAAGAGGAGAAAGTTTACGTCAAACTCTCAGTAAGTTTTCCCGAATTTACCAAAGTCTAGTAACTCAACGAGAACAAGCTAATACATATTTCTCTGATATTAGACTGACTGTATTAACTAACAGAGATATTGATGATTATTATGTATTATCAAATCTACCAACTGATAAATTTACACGGGAACAAATCAGCCGTTCTCAATCTTGGCAAATGTCAACCGCAGAATTTGAAAATCAACTGATATCCTTTGCTAAAAAGCAGTTTAACAATTTGAGTAATTTGTCAATTGGGGAATTATTAAAACAAAAAGATATAATTCCCGAAAATACTCGCATTCAAAGACTAAATCAGCTTTATGATAGTTCCAAATTATTGGCTAGACTTCAGGATATTGAAACTAACTTAAATTCTGCTTCTCAAAAAGAAATTAATCTTTGGGTAGGTGTTAAAGATAAAGAAGAAATGATTAGTTTTTATAGTCGCTTTCATCGAAATTTAACAACTTTCGTAGTTGAAGAGGAGCAAAGATTATGTTTATTGACTCGTCATTTAGGTTTTCCTGCTTATTTTCTCAGTCAAATTGAGTTTTACCGTCATTGTTATGAACAAAGTCAAGCTGACAAAATCGAAAATGATGAGCATATCCCCGATTTAATTCCAGAAGAACTAGGTGCAAATAGAGAGTTAGAAGAAGCCTATAAAACTTTACTTTTGTCCCTTTCTCTGAATATTTTAGCCAAAAATTCTCAAGGTTATTATTTACCAACTCAGTTACTAGGCAAAGATCGTAAACAAATTGCTGCGGATTTAGCAACTAAATTTACCCTCCAGGAAATATATGATCAACTGAAAGAAGATATAGAAATATTTGAACCAGATGTAATTTACCAAAAAGTACAAGAATTTACAGCTTTAGAACAAGATTTAACTAATTATGAACGTAAACTTTTAGATAAGTTACTCTCAAAGTATAATCCTCTGAATTAGTCCAAATACAGCACTTCCGTATTTTATGAGGTACATCATAGCCCCCTATCGAAGAGCCTACCGTGTACACATAAATCCTATTAACATTAAATCGGCGGTTAGAAACCGCATCTACACAAGCAAAACCCACACTATGGCTAACGCCACGCTACGCTATCGACAAGCTCAGTGACCGCCTTCGTGGGTTTGAAACTCTAGATTTTCCATTAGTCCACGAAGGTGGACTTTGTTTATGTAGCCGCGACTTCTAGTCGCCAGGGCTTGTTTTGGGTAATCATATCACTTGTGTTTACACCGTAGCCTTGCTTGCGGGGATGGGGTTCTTGTATCCCACTCAACCGATAACCGCTATATTATCCCAATTAACACTGTTTTGCATCTGCTGGATTCACAAAATCATGTAAATCAGCATCCCAAATACTAATATAGATAAAATCACAACTTTGCCGAACTATTTGACCTTTTATTGCCCCTTTACTAAAAGTAAAATTATCTATTTTCCGCTGTTGAACTTGTTCCAGTCCTTGTTTAATTTCTCCTGTAGCTTCTCCATTCAATAAACCATTGAGAGTTGTCTGCATAACTTCAGGTTCTACTGATGATGCAAAAGCTGCCTCCGTTTGTTTTAGCGTTCCAGTTTTTTTGTCAAATAAATAGCCTAAATCAATTTTATCAGGGACAACTTTATAAGTAACTGCACGAGTATTACCCCATAATCCTCTTAAATCTTTCTTTTTACCTAACGTTGCTTCTACATTACTTCTTGATGTACCTGTAGGAAATGCTGGTACAGTTTCCCTAATAATATTAGTAACTACTTGATCACGTTTTTCCTTTCTTTTTTTCTTGAATGTTTCTTTGATAGTTAAAGCCGGTTCAGTTGTAGGAACTATAGACGTTTGTTCCTGTTCATTTTTTATTTCTGCTTGTGGAGTTGATTCTATTGCAGGAGTAGGAGTATTTTCAGAAATTGATTCTGTAGGTTCAGGTAATATTGAAGGAGTAGGAGATAAAGTTGGTTCAGAAATGGGGGTATTTGTAATTATTGAAGTTGGTGTTTGAGTTAGGGCTGATGTAATATTAGAATTAGTGGCAATGGAATTTCTAGTTTCTGGTCGGTTGATGCTAGAAATTGCTACTGCACCCATTATGCCCACCACAAAGCCACCAATAATCATAGTTGGTGTTTGCCAGATTTGAGAATTATTCGCGGTTTTAATAACAGGATTTTGAGAGGGTGAAGGTATAGGTTGAATTGGTGCAACAGGACTGAGACGAATTGTAGCGACTGTATTATTAACCTGTGAGGGAATAGAAGTCTCAGATTTTAAAGCATGGAGCATTTTAGCAGCAGTGGTATAGCGATCGCTCGTCCTTGGTTCAATCGCTTGAGTTAGCACCATTGCTAATTGAGGAGAAACACCCTCAGCATAATCTTGCCAAATAATTTGTCCCGTGTGGGGATGAGTTTCTAATGCTTGAGGATATTTACCCGTGAGTAAATAAATTGCAGTTAAACCCAAACTATAAATATCCGTAGCATAAACTGGACGACCAATAGCTTGTTCACTCGGCATAAATCCAGGTGTACCAATTATTAGCGACTGGGTAGGATGTCCAGCAGCATTGATAGTAGTCCGAATAGTTTCTTTAACAGCACCAAAATCAATTAAAACAGGTTTATTATCTATCTCCCGCAAAATAATATTATCTGGCTTAATATCTCGATGAATAATCCCTTTACTGTGGACATAATCCAACACAGACAGCAAACTTAACAGAATTTCCCTAACAGTATTTTCCTGTAATTGTCCTTGGGATTGAATCACATTAGTCAAAGTTTGACCATGAACCCATTCTTGCACCAGATAAAATAGGCCATTTTCCGAAAAATAAGCAAAAAGTTGAGGAATTTGGTCATGAGCTTCCCCCAAATACTCCAACGTCGCTGCTTCCCTCTCAAACCGTTGCTGAATTATTTGATAGATTTTGGGGTCATTGCTGATAGGTTTAAGTTGCTTAATCACACAACGACGACGAGAAGGCATATAGGTATCTTCAGCCAGAAAAGTTTCACCAAACCCCCCAGCACCTAAAACCTGAATAACCTGATAACGATTGTTTAGCAGTTTCACAGTTATGAAAAGTTAAGCTAAAAAATTAAATATAAGATATTTAAGGCGATTTTTAAGAAAGAATTTACCAATAAAGGTAGAATATAATCCTGATATGGCAAGTAATCTTAAGCCCTAATTACACAGTAACAAAAAAATAACGGGGAGACACAAGAGCTTCTTATGTTATTTTTTGTAAATTTGAGAAAGTTTTCCAAAAAAGTTAAGTTAAGAGAAAATAGGCGAAGACAACGGGGAAATAAAAGTGAGTCCTGGATTTGATTACGATTTAGTCATTATCGGCGCTGGTGTAGGTGGACATGGTGCTGCTTTACACGCTATCAGTTGCGGTCAGAAAACAGCGATTATTGAAGCTGGAGATATGGGAGGAACTTGTGTCAACAGGGGTTGTATTCCTTCTAAGGCATTACTGGCGGCTTCGGGAAAAGTGAGGGAATTACGCAACGCCCATCATCTCAAATCTTTGGGAATTCAAATTGGCAATGTCGAGTTTGAACGGCAAGCGATCGCTGATCATGCTAACAATCTCGTCTCCAAAATTCAAGGAGACTTAACCAACAGTCTCAAACGCTTGGGAGTTGATATTATTCGGGGTTGGGGTAAGGTATCTGGTACACAAAAAGTTACCATCGTCACAGATAACGGTGAGAAAACCATCACCGCCCAAAATATCATCCTTTCCCCCGGTTCTGTCCCCTTCGTTCCCCCCGGAATTGAAGTAGATGGCAAAACTGTATTTACCAGTGATCAAGGCGTTAAATTAGAAACTCTACCCAAATGGGTGGCGATTATTGGCAGCGGTTACATCGGGCTAGAATTTTCTGATGTTTACTCGGCTTTAGGTTGTGAAATCACCTTAATTGAAGCCCTAGATGAGTTAATGCCAGGATTTGACCGAGATATCGCTAAACTGGCAGAACGGGTCTTAATTAACCCCCGTGACATTGAAACCAAAGTTGGTATTTATGCCAAAAAAGTCATCCCTGGGTCACCAGTAGTCATTGAATTGGCTGACTTTGAGACTAAAGAAGATTTAGAAGTTCTGGAAGTTGACGCTTGTTTAGTCGCTACAGGTCGTGTTCCCGCTACTCAAAATCTCGGTTTAGAATCCGTTGGGGTGGAACTTGACCGCCGCAATTTTATCCCTGTGAATGATAATATGGCGGTATTATCGTCTGGGGAAGTTGTCCCCTATCTCTGGGCTATTGGTGATGCTACCGGAAAAATGATGTTGGCTCATGCAGCATCGGCTCAAGGTATTATTGCTGTGGAAAATATGATGGGTCGTCACAAAACAGTTGACTATCGCAGCATTCCCGCCGCCGCCTTTACCCATCCAGAAGTTAGTTATGTGGGCTTAACAGAAACAGCCGCCCATGCTTTAGGCTTAACTGAAGGTTTTGAAATCGCCACCAGTAAGAGTTACTTTAAAGGTAATTCCAAAGCTTTGGCAGAAAATGATACTGATGGCATGACGAAGGTAATTTATCGTAAAGATACTGGCGAGGTGTTAGGTGTACATATCTTTGGTCCCCACGCCTCAGATCTAATTCACGAAGCCGCAGCCGCTATTGCTAGTCGTCAATCTATCCAAACTCTCGCTTACTTAGTCCACGCTCATCCAACCCTTTCAGAAGTTCTGGATGAAGCTTATAAACGGGCTTTAGTTAGTTAATTGAAAATTATTCAGTTCTCAATTAGACATTTCCTGTGAAGGATGTGGAGACGTTCCATGGAACGTCTCCACAAAGATTCTAGAAAATACGCTTTTCTGAAGATGTCTATTATTAATTCCCAATCTGAAATCCAAACTCTAAAATTAAAAAATATGCAAATTCGTCGTCGTTCACCTAGCCCAGTTATTAATATTTCTATACTTCAATATCAATCAGCCATAGAAGGGGTTGCACCAAATAATATTTTAGAGGAAATTGTTTGGCAAAAAGAAACAGAAGTTGAGAAAATGCGGGAAAAGCTACCTTTGCGGGAATTGCAAACACAAGTTTTGTCTGCACCACTAACTCGTGATTTCGTAGCTGCTTTACGTCAAGGTAAAACTAATCCGGCTTTAATTGCCGAAGTGAAAAAAGCTTCTCCCAGTAAAGGGGTATTTAGAGAAGATTTTGACCCAGTAGCGATCGCTCAATCTTATCAAGCAGGTGGAGCTAGTTGTCTTTCTGTGCTGACAGATGTTAAGTTTTTTCAAGGTAGTTTTGAAAATTTATCTTTAGTCCGTAATGCGGTAGATTTGCCATTGCTATGTAAGGATTTTATCATCTATCCTTACCAAATGTATTGGGCGCGAATTCATGGAGCAGATGCAGTTTTATTAATAGCTACTATTCTCAATGATCAAGATTTACAATACTTTATCAAAATTGCCAATAGCCTGAAAATGGCAGCTTTAATAGAAGTGCATAATTTAGAAGAACTAGATCGGGTTTTAGCTTTAGATGGTGTTTCTTTAGTCGGGATTAATAATCGCAATTTAGAAGATTTTTCCGTTGATTTACAAACTACTTGTCAATTAATGACAGCTAGAGGTGAACAATTACCAGCTAAGAATATTCTTGTAGTCAGTGAATCAGGATTACATCACCCAGAGGATTTAAGTGTAGTTAAAAAAGCAGGTGTATCCGCTGTACTGATTGGTGAATCCTTGGTAAAACAACCAGATCCTCAATTAGCAATAACTAATTTGTTTAGTTAGAGGGTGTTTGATAGCGTTCACGAAGTGTGCCGTATCCCTGCGGGAGCCGGAGGCATCAGGCATAGCGTGGCGTTAGCCATAAAGTATTAAATAATAACCAATAATCTCCAAAAACCTAACCCCCCTGCCCTCTTCCGGGGTTTCAAAGCCTCTCTCCGCTTCGGGGAGAGGTTTACAAGAAGGGTTAATTTATACCTTGAAAACTTTTAAAACATCCTCTTAGTCACACCTTTTCCTTTTTACCTCTTGCCTAACGGCAATTAGTTGTTTCCTGTGTAACAATTAACTGAGGATTAGTTCAACCTTAACTAATTGAAAATTAAAAATCCCTAAGTTGTAATTTTACAATAAACTACATGGAGCCAATTCCTTTACCTTCTCCTATCCATTACGAACTTATACTTCAACTTTTAGAAAAGCAAACAATGACTTCTATCGGTTCCAACCAAGACCTGCGAAATCAAGTCAATCAACTGATTATTACCCTGCGAAAGGCTGCATCGCAACAAAAGCGACTGGAAGAAACTTTTCAATCTTCCTCCTTACTAATTAATCATCGTTGGTCTATTAATCATTTCGGTGATAAAGTAGATTGCTCCTGATAAAGGCATATTTTAACCTGGACAACAACTCTAACGACAAAAGCAGAGTGTTAATAGACGGACAGGGGCAAGAAATATGGTGTAACAAAACCCACAATGGATTTTAGTGGGTTGTTTTTTGTATTTTTATCCCCTAGAGGGGGTAATTTGGACTTTATGGAAATTTTCAACTAGGACACAAACATGGACGATAAATTGATGCTGATGATTCCTGGTCCTACCCCAGTCCCAGAAGCTGCTTTACTAGCATTAGCCAAACACCCCATTGGCCACCGCAGCAGTGAATTTAGTAGCATGATGGCAGAGGTGACAGAAAATCTCAAATGGCTACATCAAACTGCCAGTGATGTATTAATGTTAAATGTTAGCGGTACTGGTGCTGTAGAAGCGGGAATAATTAATTTCCTTTCCCCAGGCGATCGCATATTAGTTGGTTCTAATGGTAAATTTGGTGAACGTTGGGTAGAAGTTGGTCAAGCCTTTGGACTAAGTGTAGAAACTGTCACCGCAGAATGGGGACAACCCTTAAATCCAGGCGAATTTGCCAGCAAACTGCAAGCTGATACCAACAAAGAAATCAAAGCTGTGATTATCACTCACAGCGAAACCTCAACTGGTGTTATTAATGACTTAGAAGCTATCAACCGCTACGTTAAAGAACATGGAGAGGCTTTAATCATTGTTGATGCTGTCACCAGTTTAGGGGCTTATAACGTTCCTGTAGACACTTGGGATTTGGATGTAGTCGCTTCCGGTTCACAAAAAGGCTATATGATTCCTCCAGGTTTAGGATTTGTCTCTGTCAGTCCTAAAGCTTGGGAAGCCTACAAAACCGCAAAATTGCCTAAGTATTATTTAGATTTAGGTAAATATCGTAAAGCTACCGCTAAAAATACCACTCCCTTTACTCCTCCTGTCAACTTAATGGTGGCACTACATACCACTTTGGGAATGATGAAAAAGGAAGGATTGGAAGCCATCTTTACCCGTCATGAACGCCAAAAAAATGCTACTCGTGCGGCCATGAAGGCGTTAAATTTATCGTTGTTTGCTGCTGATGAATGTGCAAGTCCTGCTATTACCGCTGTGGCTACCCCAGGCATCGAAACAGATAAAATTCGTTCTTTGATGAAAAAACGGTTTGATATTGCTTTAGCCGGTGGTCAAGACCATCTGAGTAATAAAATTTTCCGCATAGGTCACTTGGGTTTTGTTAGCGATAGGGATATCCTTAGCTGTATTGCTTCTTTAGAAGTTGTTCTGCCCCAAGTTGGTCATGAAAACTTCACCCCCGGTGCTGGTATAGCAGCAGCAGCAAAAGTTTTCGCATAATGGGTAATGGGTAATGGGTAATGGGTAATGGGTAATGGGTAATGGGTAATGGGTAATGGGTAATGGGTAATTTATCTTCCCTCTTAACTGTCACCTGTCACCTGTCACCTATGCCGTTTCTAGCCAATCATAAATTTGTTCTAATTGCTCTAAAGTAATTAACCCATATTGCCAAAGAGTCATGGTCAAAGAACCGGGATCTTGATCACGGCTACGTAATGCTACAGCTAGGGAAGCGGCGGAAATTGCCAAATCTTCCTGAAGAAAATTAATTAGCCTAGAATATCTTGATGGTGCCATTTGTATCTTACCTCCTTGGGTAGAATTGATGATCATAGATTGCTTATCTAATTTTGTGAGTATTGTATAGCCAGTATTTTATTTGTCACTTTGTTGTAAGTAGATTAAAAAATACAGGTTGTATAAAAAATATATGATATTTTTCTAGATAACCTTTTCGTAAAGTATTAACCTACATAGATGTACCACTAGATTGAAGCAATTAAAATCACAGTGTAAATCTCTAATACAGTGACTTATGTATCCCATCAGGATAATATTTAGGTAATATTTTAACCATGATGTTAGTGCCCCTATTAACATCCTCCAGTTTTTTTGTCCTGGTTTAAGTAACAAAGAGTTTATAGAATATACTCCTCTATTGGCGACCATTTACACTTGCGTCAAAAGGGAGATTTTTGTTACTAAACTCTAAAGTTGTAATTTTACAGCGGTAAACAAGGAGGTTATAACATTATTAAAAGCTCAACCTCAGTGATGATGAAGCTTTGACTTTTGCCTCTTGCCTTTTGCTATAACTAGGAAAACCTAGAATTTGATGTTATTCAGGCTACTGCTAAATATTAACCTTCTTATCACTATTTATGCCAGGTTAGGTAATATTTTTTCAAAAAAATAATTCTATATCAGATCTGAATTTAGAATCAAGACCCATGTTATTTTTGCATAGGCTCATGATGAATAAATATTGATACTGTTTACTGAATAGCTTTGGGAGTTAAAAAATCAATTTTGACCTGATTTCCTTTCTGTAAACCTAGTTCTGCGGCTCGTCCTGACCTCAGTTCAATTACTTGATCTATAAGTACATCAGGACCATAAATAGCACAAGGTTCTCTATCACAAGGAGGAGCAGATGCCTGTATATACTGAACTACACCTTTCTGAAGAAATACCATATCTAAAGCAACAGGTACATTCTTCATCCAAAATTTTACTGGTTGTGCGTTCGGAAAAGTAAACAACATTCCTCGGTTATCTGGTAAAGCAGGTCTATGCATTAAACCCATTTGTTGCTGTTCTTGTGTTCGTGCTACTTCTAACTGAATTTTTGTACCTTTAGGAAGAGTAGCAAAAGCCGAAATTGGCAAATTTTGACCAGTATTTACTGGTGTTTGGGTTGATGATTCTGGTATCACGGCTGGAGATTTAGCAGTGGTTGGTGGTGCACAGCCCATCAATAAGATACTAAGTAATATTGAACATAAACTAAGCCAAGAAATCATAAGTGATAAAGGGAATAGGGAATAAGGAAAAAGTGATAATTTTACCAATTACCTCTGACCAAATTAGCAATTAAATTATTTACTGCAATTTAGATTCTGACTATCTTACTTAATTTATGCAGAATTGCCCACAATTTTAGATTTTATTTGTGATTACTCCCGGTTCGCCCATTTTTTAGGGAGTCAAGATTCTTGACTTTCTCTACTTCTTGCTTAACTTGCTGCTCAAATTCTGCATATTTTTGACTAGCAACATCAGAACTCAGTGCTGTACTAGCACGATTCATCAAGGAACTAATTTAATATCACTCTGCAAATCCTGAACATTTGGCTTTAGCGTTTGAGAATCCATCATCTTAGAGAACTCCACAAAAAACATGAACTGCTTGCAGCAGCGCTAGTTCCCTCCGGGACGCTCTCGCGAACGCTATCCCATAGTCAGCGTGAAAATTTCCACAAACCATTTTCAATGTCATTCCCGCAAAAGCGGGAATCCAGATTGTCTTATGGAACATAAATAATTTCTGGATTCCCCTTCCCCGTTTTCACGGGGACAAGCTTCAGGGGAATGACATGAAAAC
>JANMEE010000111.1:0-18908 GCA_031376645.1 Dolichospermum sp. OTE_75_concoct_329_sub
GTTTTCATGTCATTCCCCTGAAGCTTGTCCCCGTGAAAACGGGGAAGGGGAATCCAGAAATTATTTATGTTCCATAAGACAATATGCATTCCCGCAAAAGCGGGAATGACATTGAAAATGGTTTGTGGAAATTTTCACGCTTACTATGGGATAGCGAAGCGCTGCTGCAAGCAGTTCATGTTTTTTGTGGAGTTCTCTTAGTAGACTTTGGTTATTAGCCCTGATAGCGAAGCGTGGCGTAAGCCATAATTCATTTCTGGGCGGGTGTGGAAGCAAACAGATAAGCCATTTTTAGCCTAAGTTGACACCAATGAAGCTCTTGCTTTACCCCTACCCACAGAATCAAATTATTAAGCCGTGTTAAGTATACATCATCACCCCATGATGTTTCGCTAAAAAACGCAAAAACGCCAACGGGAAAAAAGTGATTTTATGGTGTTGACAAACAATTTTAAAAATGTTATCGTGAAATTGATAAGGAAGAACTATCTTGTTGTTAATTAATAATAGAATAAAATGACAAATCCCCGACTTCTCAAAGAAGTCGGGGATTTTTTGCTTGTTTATAACACTCGTAAAACGCTGGGGATACTGTCTATTGATGCCATAGCTTGAATTTCTGCCAAAGCTTGTCTAAAGTCCCCTTCTCGGACATTATGGGTGACAACGACAATTTCTGCTAGTTCTCCCTGAAAGCCAGTTTGTACTACTGACTCTAAACTCACGCCATAATTGCCAAAGCAAGTTCCCAATCTGCCAATGACGCCCGCTTGATCTTTGCTGAGGAAACGGGCGTAAAACCGGGTTACTAACTCGGAAATGGGGGTAATTTGCGAGTAATGTTGATGTCTACAAGCTAAGAGAGGATTTGGTTTAGTTGTATTGGTTTTTAGGGTGGCGACAAGATTTAATATATCTGATGATACAGCACTAGCGGTAGCACCCGCACCAGCCCCAGGACCAAATAACATCACTTGGCCAAGGGGTTGCCCTTCTACCATAATGGCATTGTAAACACCATTGATACTAGCTAAAGGATGATTTTGGGGTACTAGGGTAGGATGAACTCTGACGGAAAGCTGGGAGTTATCTATATCTAAATGTTGAGCTATGCCTAGTAATTTAATTACAAATCCTAATTTAGCTGCATAAGTAATATCTGTTTTTGTAACTTGGCGAATTCCTTCACAATAAACATCTTCTCGATTAATTCGCCCATCAAATCCTAAAGATGCCAAAATAGCAATTTTATCTCCTGCATCTAAACCATCAACATCCGCTGTCGGGTCAGCTTCAGCATAACCCAATTTCTGAGCATCTGCTAAGACATCATCAAATTCACTACCTTCTGTTTGCATCCTAGTAAGGATGTAGTTGGTTGTACCATTGACAATGCCCATAATAGCATTAATGCGATTAACACTTAAAGATTGCTTCAGGGGTTGAATCACAGGGATACCACCACCAACGGCTGCTTCTAGCAACACATAGACACCTGCTTCATTAGCAGCGGTAAATATTTCCGCACCAAACCGAGAAATTACGGCTTTATTGGCCGTAACAACGTGCTTACCATTTTTTAATGCTGTTAAAATTAGTGTTTTTGCAGGTTCTAATCCCCCCAACAACTCGACAACTATATCTACGGCTGGATCATTAACAATAGCTTCTAAATCTGTAGTTATCACCTCTGAGGATAATTCTACAGCCCGGGGTTTAGTGAGCGATCGCACACCCACCCGATAGATTTCAATTTCCTGTAACAGTGGATGACGGCCTACCTTGTCTTGCAACAGTTGTACTGTCCCCGTTCCTACTGTACCTAATCCAAGTATTCCTAATTTGACAGCCACAGATTTTGCACCCACATTAAGTTCAATAAAACAATTGTAGGCAGAGCATAAGCCCTACCTACTGATTATCCTATGTTATTTGTCCACTGACCAATGACCGGGAATTTTAGATTTTAGATTTTAGATTAAAAAAATTTGGTACAGGTTCCCCGTCATTCTCACAACGGAAAAATTGTCAATCCAAAATCTAAAATTTTCGAGCTTCTACACTTTAGTGTGGAGTCAATCCAAAATCTAAAATTGTCAATCCAAAATCGAGTGACCAATTAGTATGTTTCTACGTGCCAGCGGTGAGCTTTCTTCATTTCTTTTTGGTAATCACTCCAAACTACACCTTCTTTCGCCGCAGCAGCACTTAAGGCTGCATCAATGCCTTCTTCCATACCGCGTAGACCGCAGATGTAAGTGTGGGTTTTTTCGTTTTTAATCAACTGCCACAATTCATCAGCGTGTTCTGCAACACGGTCTTGGATGTACATTCTGCCACCTGCGGGATTATTTTGTTCCCGGCTGACAGCACAGGTGAGACGGAAGTTTCGAGGATATTTCGCTTGCATTGCTTCCAATTCTTCTTTATAAAGAATATTGGGAGTTGTTGGCACACCAAACAACAACCAAGAAAATCCTTTAAAATGATATTCTGGATTCGCTGCTCTTTCTGCATCCTTAAACATCCGCCATAGGTAAGCCCGCATTGGCGCAATACCTGTACCTGTTGCTAACATAATCACATTAGCTTCAGGATCTTCAGGCAACAACATTTCTTTACCAACAGGTCCAGTGATTTTGACATCATCACCTGGTTTGATTTTAGTCAAATAGCTAGAACAAACACCGTAAACTGTTTCATTAGTTTCTGGATGCTTATACTCTAACTGACGAACACACAAAGATATTGTTTTATCATCTAGATTGTCGCCGTGACGAGTAGAAGCAATCGAATAAAGTCTGAGTTTTTCAGGCTTACCGTTCTTATCTACACCAGGGGGAATAATCCCAATACTTTGACCTTCTAAATACCGCAAGTTACCAGCAGACAGATCAAACTTGAGGTGTTGAACAATACCAATTCCGCCTTCTTTAACTAATGTTTCATTAGAAATACACTTACCAATAAACGGAGCATTAGGACGATAAATGTTCACAGGAACATCAATATGAGCATCTTTTTTAGCTTTTGCTTGAGTCATGGTGTTACCTTTTTTTTCCTTAGCAGGTGTTTTAGCAAAGCCTTTGGCTTCACTAGTATTACTTACAGGTGTGGCTTTACCATGTTCCTCATTCTTAACATTTACCTCAGCTTTGACTTCTGTGCTAACTGTAACGTCAGCCTTTGCCAATTCAACAGCTTTGACTTCTGTGCTAACTGTAATGTCAGCCTTTGCTAATTCAACTTTGCCGTTGACTAGAGCTAAAACTTTAAGAGGTTCGATACCAACAATTTTACCGCCCAGGCGAGTGATCCGTCGCATTTCTTGATTCATGCGGTTGTAAGGTACTCTGATGAATACACTGCCACTTTTACGAATTGGGTAGTTGGTTTGATCAGTTTCTTCACCCTGACGCAAACCTATAATTTCGTAAACGAAGACGCGGCTACCTGATTCTATACTGGCAGCACCCTCAACAGCACCTTGATTGTACATTCCTTCTACCACTCCGATATTTACTTAACCGTTTATCAAAAAAATCATTCCCATCCTCATTCGAGGTTCAGTTTACCGGATTTTCGGATCACAAAACTGGCTATTTGGGAAAACGACATCATTCATGATGATGCCTTGCTCAGTCCACTCGCCCAAGACCAGTAGGTATGGTAAAAAACACACCTGCTCACCTTCTAAATTAGAGGATAAGTCTGAGGGAGAATGTTAATAGTGAATCACTTTAATCTTTTTTTCTTGAACTACATCGTTTGAGACTTATAAAAAACATCCTACAGTATCTTGATACCGTGAAAATTTTGGGTCTGTGAGGACAAGGCTCTTCATTCGGAAAATATCCCGAAACCGTGTATTATAACTTAGTCCGAATACGCAACTAAAATCTGTTATCTTAGCATACCATGAGATTGCACTAATGAAGCTTATTATTTAAATTTATAGATATTTTCCTATCTTTTCTCAAAAAAACTGTATCATCTGTGGCAGAATGTTAAGCAGATAATTGATAAAGAACTAGATTCTTTGCTGCAAGGTAAATCTTGTGAGAGTACACCCCCTTCTGTTAAAATCTAGTGCAACACTAAGATTAAATACTTACCAGCGATAAAATTAGGCTAATTAGGACGATTAACTGCCATCGGCGTATAAGTTATCCGTTTCAATCTGTCATAGTTATGCTGGATAGCCAGAACGTAGGATGATACCGTTAGGGTAAGCTCCTAGATTCAAAATCTGCTGTGAGAAAAATTATTGATTGACACATTTAGTATTTTAGAGGAAATTTATGACTAAGCCGGAACGCGTGGTACTAATTGGAGTAGCTGGAGACTCTGGGTGCGGTAAGTCTACGTTTTTACGTCGCTTGATTGATTTATTTGGCGAAGAATTCATGACAGTTATCTGTTTAGATGATTATCATTGCTTAGACCGTAAACAGCGTAAAGAAACAGGGATCACTGCACTTGATCCTAGAGCAAATAATTTTGACCTAATGTATGAGCAAATTAAAGCTCTCAAAGAAGGTCATGGAATAAGTAAGCCGATTTATAACCACGAAACCGGCATGATTGATCCACCAGAATGGATTGAACCAAATCATATTATAGTTGTGGAAGGGCTGCATCCTTTATATGATGAACGAGTAAGAGAACTTCTAGATTTCAGCGTTTATTTTGATATCAGTGATGAAGTCAAAATTGCTTGGAAAATTCAACGAGATATGGCTGAAAGAGGCCACCGCTATGAAGATGTTCTCGCACAAATCAATTCCCGTAAACCTGATTTTGAAAAATTCATCGAACCCCAAAGAGAATTTGCTGACGTAGTTTTGCAAGTATTACCTACAAACTTAATTAAAAACGATACAGAACGTAAAGTTTTGCGGGTACGGATGTTACAACGGGAAGGTAAAGAAGGCTTTGAGCCAAGCTACCTGTTTGACGAAGGTTCAACAATTCAGTGGACTCCTTGCGGTCGCAAATTAACCTGTTCTTACCCCGGTATGCAGCTTTACTACGGTTCTGATGTTTACTATGGTCGGTACGTCACAGTTTTAGAAGTAGACGGTCAATTTGATAATCTCGATGAAGTAATTTACATCGAAACTCACTTGAGCAAAACATCCACCAAATATCAAGGTGAGATGACTCACTTGTTACTACAACACCGTGAATATCCAGGTTCTAACAATGGTACTGGTTTATTCCAGGTTTTAACAGGTTTGAAAATGCGTGCTGCTTATGAGCGGTTGACAGCTAAAGAAGCAAAACTAGCGGTTCAAGTCTAAAACAGCAGTATTTGTGTCAAAAATCAGGGGGAACATTTGAATATGCTCCCTCTTCTTTTGTCTGAATCAGGATGTCCGGGATTTGAGGATTTGCCGGATTGTTATTGGGATATTGTTTGATTGTGCCAGAATTAAGTGAATATTTTGTCTGAATCAGGATTTTCAGGATTTGAGGATTTGCCGGATTGTTATTGGGATATTGTTTGATTGTGGCAGAATTAAGTGAATATTTTGTCTGAATCAGGATTTGCAGGATTTGAGGATTTGCCGGATTGTTATTGGGATATTATTTGATTGTGGCAGAATTAAGTGAATATTTTGTCTGAATCAGGATGTCCAGGATTTGAGGATTTGCAGGATTGTTATTGGGATATTATTTGATTGTGGCAGAATTAAGTGAATATTTTGTCTGAATCAGGATGTCCGGGATTTGAGGATTTGCAGGATTGTTATTGGGATATTATTTGATTGTGGCAGAATTAAGGATTATAAGGATTATAATGATGAGTGAAAAAGAATATTTTGTAAATGCCTAAAATAAACAACATTCTCTAAACACTATAATACCGAAAATTCCTAGACTAATTCAACAATAACATCCTGTACATCCTCAAATCCTGGACATCCTGATTCAGACAAAATTTATTTCTGATTAAATTTACATTTAACGGTAATTTTAATATTACTGCTAGTTTCTCCTGTGAAACAAGATCCCCGACTTCTTTGAGAAGTCGGGGATCTGAGTGCCTCTTGTTATACATACAAGCATTTAGACACTGAGATAAAAGATACTTATTACAAAAACTGTAAATCTTGTTATGATTTCAGAAATTAGTAACTGATGTATTTCATCAGTGAACATATTATCTCAGGAGGAAATTCCTTTGTCTCGACGCTATTTATTTACTTCCGAGTCAGTTACAGAAGGTCATCCAGATAAAATCTGTGATCAAATTTCGGATACCATTATTGACGCGCTATTAGCAGAAGATCCTAATAGTCGTGTAGCAGCAGAAGTCGTAGTTAATACTGGTTTGGTACTAATTACTGGAGAAATTACTACCAAAGCTCATGTTAATTATGTCAATCTTGCCCGTAAAAAAATTGCGGAAATTGGCTATACTGACGCTGACAATGGCTTTTCTGCGAATAGTGCCAGTATTTTAATCGCTTTGGATGAACAATCCGCCGATATTGCTCAAGGTGTAAATACTGCCAAAGAAGCCCGAACTGAGGATAGTGAAGAACTATTCGATAAAATTGGTGCTGGTGATCAAGGTATCATGTTTGGTTTTGCCTGCAACGAAACCCCAGAACTTATGCCTTTACCCATCAGTTTAGCACACCGTATTGCCCGGAGATTGGCAGGAGTTCGCAAAGCTGGTATTCTCCCTTATCTGCGTCCTGACGGTAAAACCCAAGTTACCGTAGTTTATGAAGATGGAAAACCTGTAGGTATTGACACTATCTTAATCTCTACTCAACATACAGCTAGTATCGGGGATATTACTGATGATGCTGGGGTACAGTCCAAGATTAAAGCTGACCTGTGGAAAGAAGTAGTAGAACCTATATTTGGGGATATTACTATCAAGCCAAGTCAAGAGACTAAGTTTTTGGTTAACCCCACTGGTAAGTTTGTCATTGGTGGACCTCAAGGAGATTCCGGGTTAACAGGACGGAAAATCATTGTTGATACCTACGGTGGTTATTCTCGACATGGTGGCGGTGCTTTTTCTGGTAAAGATCCCACGAAAGTAGACCGTTCAGCAGCTTATGCGGCTCGTTATGCAGCGAAAAATATTGTTGCGGCTGGATTAGCAGATAAATGTGAAGTACAGCTAAGTTACGCCATTGGTGTAGCGCGTCCTGTGAGTATCTTTGTTGATACTTTCGGTACGGGTAAAATAGATGATGAAATTCTGTTGAACTTAGTCAAGGATAACTTTGAACTCCGTCCAGCGGGAATTATCCATGTGTTCAATTTACGTAACCTACCAAGTGAAAGAGGCGGACGTTTTTATCAGGACGTTGCAGCTTATGGTCATTTTGGTAGAACGGATTTGGATTTACCTTGGGAACATATTGACAAAGTGGATTTGTTGAAGCGAGCTGCAACGGAAGCTCGTTTAGCAACAATTGCTTAATCAGTTAGTTTAATAAACAAATTTATTTTGAGGTTATAGATAATTAAATTGTCCATAACCTCTTTTTTTAGCCCTAATCCCAATCAGGAAACATAGCTCCATCTTCCCCACCAATACCAATTCCTGTATTAAATATACCAGCATCGGTAATGTTCATATTATCCATTGATGCTTGATAGACGTTGGAATCATTAATTGTAGACCGAGTAAGATTTGCGCCGTTTAAATTGGCTTTTTTCAAATTGACATTAGTAACAAAAGCTGATGTTAAATTAGCACCTGCTAAGTTTGCTCCCGTCAAGTCAGCACCTTCTAAGTTAGCATTTGTCAGGTTAGCACCCTGAAGGTTTGCGCCTCGCAAGTCTGCACCAATTAGATGAGTGCCACTGAGATTAAGTCCTGATAGATTACACTGGATACATTCTCGAGTTGACAAAAGTTTCTGTAAATCTTTTTGGCTTCCAGCTTGAACTGAATTAGCTAGAAACAGGGGAGTTATCAAGGCCATAATGGCTAATAGTTGAAGTTTCATAAAATTTCCCCCTCTCACAATGGAGTTATATCTGTTCTTTGCCTCACAAATCTATTATCTCACTAATTGGCTAAAAAATGTTGATTTAAATCACAAGTTTGATATTTCTTTTCATAGATCAGTAATAGGGAATAGGCAATGGGCAATAGATAATAATTTATGTTAATAGTGCTGTATAGCTTCTTTCGTAAGTTTTTGTAATCCAGATTACTAAATATAAATTACATGAAATCTCAATTACAGATGGAACAGTTAATTACAAACCTGCAACAGGATTTGCCGACACTATTTGAGCGGGATATTTCTTATGAAATATACACAAATGATATCTATTTTCGTGATCCAGTTAATAAATTTAAAGGTAAATTTAACTATCGGTTAATATTTTGGACTTTACGATTTCATGCTCGGTTATTTTTTACCGAAATTGCTTTTGATTTACATGATGTATCTGACTCTGGTAATGACACAATTCTAGCCACATGGACGGTTCGCGGTGTTTTACGTGTTCCTTGGCAAGCAAGGTTACTTTTTAATGGTTATTCAACTTACAAATTGAATCCAGATGGTTTGATATATGAGCATATTGACACCTGGGATAGAAAACCAGGGGAAATTCTCCAGCAATTTTGGCAAAGAGGGAATAGCGAAAATTAACGGATTCTAGATAAATATAGCTATTAGGCATCTTGCAGTAGCTCTACTGTAAAAAATATCAAGTCTGTATTTCTGACTTATTGCTACATATTTCTAAATCAATGCTCAATCAAAAATATCCTCTTAGTGTCAGAATCAGGATGTCCACCGATTTAAGGATTTACAGGATTGTTATTGATGAATTATCTGTAGATTCCCAATCATCCAAAAATCGCTATTGTTCATCAAAAATAAACAATAACATCCTGTAAATCCTCTAATCAGCGGGTATCCTGATTCTGACAAAATACTTCATTTTTAAATACTATCAGGATCTACACCCAAAGCCTTTAATCTTTCCGCTAATAATTGAGCGCGTTCATCACCCGTAGGTAAAATAGTACCATTTTCATAACACCAACGTAACCAAGAATTATGTCTACCTTCAAATTCTCCTGTCCATAAAGTTACACCTAACCCAATATCATCTAACCAATTATTTGTAGTTTCTATATAACGTCTACCCTGGAGAGTGTAAATTCTTAAAACCTGTTCTCCTAATTGTTGATTTGGGTCATATACAATATAATAAGATACCCGCATTTGTTCATAAATTTTCAGTTTATTACCTAATTCCTCACCTTTTTGATTAGAAACAATTTCGACTACAACTTCTGGTGATTTACCAAATTTCCAAACTAGGTAACAACGATTTTGTTTTTCCCACCAATTTTCCGGAACTTCAACATCAAAACTGATAAATACATCAGGAACTATAGCAGGTTCACCATAAGTATGATAAACACCAACATTAGCTTCCGCTAAAAAAACCTGATTTTTTAAAGCACTGTAAAGAGAACTAACTAAAAGACGTTGTTGTTTGGCAGATGCGAGATTATCCACGGGTGTATCATCTTCAGTAACTAGCAGGTTGACATCTGGTACATCACAATTATCAATATCATTGATTAAAAGTTGGTTAACCATGATTTTATCCACTACTTGAGAACTTTTTATTCATTGTATACTATTTTTATAAAAATTTAGAAACCAGAATAAATAACCAAGGTATTGTTAAATCAGGAATTAACCAAGCATAATTTCTCAAACCAGGTATTCCCCTTGCTAAAATAAACCGCAAAGAACGCAAAGATACGGGACGATTGCCATTTTCATCTACAATTTTATATCTCTTGGCAACTTCAGCCACAATTTGAATTTTGCCTGTATATTTGATAATATTATCATCAGATGCTAAACAAGCGATCGCTCTCCCAGTAAATAATGGTGTTTCCCAATTATGACCATCACCAAATGATGAAGAATTACCATTTTCTGCAATCTGTTCTTTCGCAAAACTTGTAATCTGTTCTGTCCCCACAATCCCCGGATAAATAGCCAGAGAAGTTACATTATCCTCTTTTAATTCTTTAGCCATATCTGCGGCTAATCTATCACAAGCACTTTTTCCTACACCATAAGGAACATTAAAAATATAAGACATTCCTCCCCAGGAAGAAATAGTAAAAATAATTCCTGTTTTCCGTTTTGTCATCATCCTTGCGGCATAAATACTAGCTACATAATGACTTCGTAAACCCACATGATTAACAGCATCCCAAAAACTCGGTTCTGATTCCCAAAAAGGTTTACCAAATGCTTCTCTTATGGCTTTTACACCTGCATAAACATTATTAACTAAAATATCTAATTGACCATTTTGTTCTCTCTCAATCCGGGCAAAAAGTTGCTGAATTTGATCATCATCACTATGATCAACTTGTACAGGAATACAAATACCACCAGCTTCTCTAACGGCGGTTTCTGTTTCTTGTAAACTACCACCAAGACTATCATGATTAGGCTCAAGAGTGCGTCCTGTAATATAGACCGTAGCACCTGCTTCACCTAATCCAATTGCAATTCCTTTACCAATCCCTCTGGTAGCACCTGTTACTAATGCTATCTTACCTGTAAGATGTTTACTCATTTTTTTATGATAAAATTTGTATTTTTAGTATAAAATTATTATATTAATATTTTCAATTTTGTCAATCATTATGAATCTGCCAATCAACGATATCAAACAAATTATCAAGAATACAATTATTGCAGAAACGCAAATCATTGAAATCAAAATCCCAGAAACCGAAAAAATAGCCTTGGCAATGGAGATTGATAATGATAATAAGCTAGAGGCATGGAAAATAATGAGAAATCTTTTTTCTCAAACTCAACTTTATCCGATCATAGTTACCTGTTGGTTCGGGAAAACCGCAAATTGGGTAAATGACGTTATTGATGGTGATTTATTTTGCCGTTTTGGATATCAACAAGAACTAGTTGAAAATTCATATAAAAATAATAGTATCCCAGAATTAATTACAAAAATTGATAAAATCAATATTCAGGATTTTTTACAGGAAAAAACAGAAATAACTCCAGAAGAGTTTAACAAAAAACTGCTATTTTTAGAGCAACAAAATCAAGAACACAATTTAATTGATTTGAGATATTTAGAATGGTATGAGCCTATTGATCAACCCTTAGTATTACTATTATTACCTATTCAAAATAGTTGGGAAATACTGGCTTATTTACATTGGTATGGTGCAGAATCTTTAGGCAGTGATAAAGTTATGGCTATGTTAAAATATTGGCATAAAAAATATCAAATAGAATTGGTTTGTCATTACGGAACTATGTTACAGTTGACAATTAAGAATAAACCAAAAACTTGTCAAGAAGCCTTGCAATTAGCAATTGAACAAGAAATTATTGCTCCTTGTACGACTATGTTACCTGGTATTTCTCTTGAAGATCATGCCTGTGCATTATTCAAAAGTGATACTTGGTTTCTACATGAACGCCCTTGAATATATTTGTTTACGTTAGCTTATGCTTGTATCTAATAAAATACGCTTATCAACAAGCAAGGTAGAAACAATAATTTCTAATTGTTGAAGATATCCCGAAAAGACAAGATATTGTTACAATATTTAACAACGTTGATCTAACTGGTGGCTTCTTCATAATGGTTAAGACACTTCCCCCTAGTTCTCGAATAAGTCAGGAGGACAGTCGCGGAGGCGAATTGTCCGTAATTGAAGTAGTAGCGGAACAAAGTAAACAGACGGTAGTAATCAAATCGGCAGAAGCTCCTCAACAGCCAAGACACAAGGCACGGGTGAGGGCGGGATCTGAACCGGAGTCGGTGCTGTATGATCCTGTGGAAATACAAGAGCAGTATCGTGGGCGATTTCTGCAAGTTTTACAGCGGATTCTCACAGTTCTCAAACCAATTTTGGCCTTTGTTTTTGGGTTGTGGTGGGATAAGCAATGGGGAATTTTAGTTAAAAATGAACTTCGTCGCGCTGTTCAACTCAGAGAATTATTAACAAAGTTGGGTCCAGCCTACATTAAAATTGGTCAGGCTTTATCTACTAGACCAGATTTAGTACCACCAATTTATTTAGAAGAATTAACTAGACTCCAAGATCAATTACCAGCTTTTCCTAATGAAATAGCTTACCAATTTATTGAAGAAGAACTGGGAGCGCCACCGTCAGAAATTTATGCAGAATTTTCTGGACAACCCATTGCAGCAGCTTCCTTGGGACAGGTATATAAAGGAAGATTAAAAACTGGGGAAGAAGTAGCGATTAAGGTACAACGTCCAGATTTACGGGAACGAATTACGATAGATTTGTATATTTTGCGGAATCTGGCTGGTTGGATACAGCGAAAAATGCAGCGGGTACGCAGTGATTTAGTGGGGATTTTGGATGAGTTAGGCGATCGCATTTTTGAAGAAATGGATTATATTCATGAAGGCGAAAATGCTGAACGCTTCTTTGAATTATATGGTCACATGAAGGATATTTATGTACCAAAAATTTACTGGGAATACACCAACCGTCGCGTTTTAACGATGGAGTGGATTAACGGTATCAAATTAACTCAACCCGAAAAAATTGCGGCTTTAGGAATCAATGCGCGGTATTTAATTGAAGTTGGTGTTCAATGTTCTTTGCGTCAATTATTAGAACATGGATTTTTCCACGCTGACCCCCACCCAGGTAACTTATTAGCTACTATGGATGGTAAATTAGCGTATCTTGATTTTGGCATGATGAGCGAAGTTAAACCTGCTCAACGTTATGGTTTAATTGAGGCAATTGTTCACGTTATTAACCGAGAATTTGATAGTTTAGCAAAAGACTATGTAAAGTTAGAATTTCTGACTCCAGACATAGACCTTACCCCCATTGTTCCTGCTTTTGCAAAAGTATTTGCTAATGCTGAAGGTGCAAGTGTTGCGGATTTAAATATTAAAAGCATCACCGATGATTTATCGGCTTTAATGTATGAATATCCGTTTCGTGTTCCCCCCTATTACGCTTTAATTATTCGTTCTCTTGTGACTTTGGAAGGGATTGCAATTTATATAGATCCCGATTTCAAAGTTCTTAGTGAAGCTTATCCTTATGTTGCTAAAAGGTTATTAACAGACCCCTCAAATGAATTAAGAACATCATTACAAGAGTTACTGTTTAAAGATGGTAAATTCCGCTGGAATCGTTTGGAGAACCTGTTAAAAAATGCCCGCAGTAATCAAGAATATGATCTTAATTTAGTCGTTAATCAAGGAGTAGAATTTCTCTCTTCTGAACGAGGTTCATTTATTCGTGAGAGATTAGTTGATGAATTTTTTAATAGTGTAGATGCTGTTAGTAAAAATGCTTTGCACAGTTTCACTTATGTACTTCGAGAAAGGGTAGGATTAACCGCAGTCAATCAAATTCCCTCAGCAACTGTTGAACAACAACAAACCTTAGAATATATTAAACGCATTGCGGGTATTCTCAGAGAAACTAAAGGCTTTGATGTGACAAAATTTGCACCTCAATTAGCCCAACTCATTGTTAATCCAGGAGTTCAACTTTTAGGACAACAAATTGCTACTCGCGTTACTCAAAAAGCTGTAACTCGGATAATTCGGGAGTTATTAGCATCTGAATAATGTCTGAACTGTGATTTTTTTGATTTAGCTGATTTAGATGATTATTTAATCACAAAAATCAAATTAATCAGGCAAATCATAGTTCAGATGATTATTTAATCACAAAAATCAAATTAATCAGACAAATCATAGTTCAGATGATATCTAGTAGTCTGTCAAGAACTAATTGACGGGTTCATTCGTTGCCATTTTCCTTCTTCCTTCTTCCTTCTTCCTTCGTGTCCTTCGTGCCTATATCCCTCCGGGACGCTTCGCGAACGTGGTTCGTTTCTTATCCGTCAAAATTTATTTAACAGACTACTAGTTCACCGCTGGATATTGCTTCAACACCTCCTGTAAATATTGTCCAGTATAAGAACGGGGATTTTTTGCCACATCTTCCGGTGTTCCCGCAGCAATAAGTTCTCCGCCTTTATCTCCGCCTTCGGGTCCTAAATCTATTACCCAATCAGAACAACGAATTACATCTAAATTATGTTCAATGACTAAAATTGAATTGCCTTTATCTACCAATCTTTGCAAAACATCTAACAGTTTATGGACATCATAAAAAGATAAACCTGTAGTCGGTTCATCTATTAAATACAAAGTCTTTCCTGTTGCGCGTCGAGATAATTCTGTGGCTAACTTCACCCGTTGGGCTTCTCCACCAGATAAAGTTGTGGCTGGTTGTCCTAATTGCACATAACCTAAACCGACATCTACTAATGTTTGTAATCTAGTCACGGCTTTGGGAATGTTTTGACAAAAAGCTAATGCTTCCTCAACCGTCATATTCAAAACATCAGAAATTGATTTATCCTTATATTTAACTTGGAGAGTTTCGCGGTTATATCTCGCACCTTTGCAAATTTCACATTGGACATAAACGTCAGGAAGAAAATTCATTTCAATGACATTTACACCCTGTCCACTACAAGCTTCACAACGTCCACCTTTAACATTGAAAGAAAATTGTCCGGGTTTATAACCTCTGGTTTTGGCTTCTACAGTTTGAGAAAAGATATCACGAATAATATCGAAAACTCCGGTATAGGTGGCAGGGTTAGAACGGGGAGTTCTTCCAATAGGTGATTGGTCAATGACAATGGCTTTGTCAACGCAATTTAAACCTTTAATTTCATCTATATCTTTGGGTACAGGAGCTTTTTTGAGTAAATGATGTTGTAAGGCTGGATAAAGTAATTCGTTAATTAAGGTAGATTTTCCTGAACCAGAAACACCTGTAACAGAAACAAGTTTACCCAAGGGAATTTCTACATCTATATTTTGTAAATTGTTGCGACGAGCATTTCTTATAGTTAAAGCCCGGCCATTTCCTTCTCTTCTTTTAGCTGGGGTACTTATGACTCTTCTTCCTGATAAATAAGCACCAGTTAAAGACTCTTCGGCATTTAATAAATTCTCTAAACTTCCTTGAGAAATAATATGTCCCCCATGAATTCCAGCCCCAGGACCAATATCAACTATATAGTTAGCCGCGCGAATAGTTTCTTCGTCATGTTCAACGACTATTAAGGTATTTCCTAAATCCCGTAATTTTGTTAATGTTTTCAGTAATTTTCCGTTATCTCGTTGATGTAACCCGATACTTGGTTCATCTAAAACGTAAAGAACTCCTGTTAGTCCTGAACCGATTTGTGTAGCTAATCGAATCCGTTGGGCTTCTCCACCTGATAATGTCATAGCAGGACGATCTAACGTGAGATAATCTAAACCAACATCTAATAAAAATTGTAATCTAGATCTAACTTCTCGCAGGACTAAATCAGCAATTTGGGTTTGGCGATCGCTCAATTTTACTTTATCTACTCTTTCCCGACATTCCCGAATGGAAACGCTGGTAAAATCTAAAATTCCATATTGTCCTAACTTCACTGCTAAGGCTTCTGCTTTTAATCTTTTCCCACCGCAAACTTCGCAGGGTTGATCAATTAAATATTCTTCTAATTTCTGTTTAACTAACTCTGTTCCCCCTTCATACTGTCTTTGTAAAATGGGAATCACACCTTTGAAACTATGCTTTTTCTCTTCTGTAGTTTTCTTATTTTCTTCTCCGTACAAAACAACTTTTTGCTGTTCTGGTGTCAACTTACCCCATTGTGTTTGTAACTCAAAGCCATAATTCAAGCCCACAGCATACAGCAACTCCAAATAATAGGAGTTTTCTTTTTCCGACCAAGGGGCAATTGCCGCATACATCGGCGAATCTGCGTTAGGTACGACCAACTCCGGGGAAAATCGTCTTAAAGTTCCAATCCCATGACAGTGGGGACAAGCGCCATAAGGGGAATTAAAAGAAAACAACCGTGGGGATAATTCCTCCATTACTGCCCCATGTTCGGGACAAGCAAAGTTTTCAGAAAATACCATTTCTGTGGGTAATTCTTGTTCTGAAATACCTTGATTTTCTGCCTCAGTTGTTATATACTTACTATCAGACCGCTCCTGCGCTATCTTATCAGATGTATCTTTTAATACCTCAATCATAGCAATACCGTGAGATTGCTTAAGACAAGTTGCTAGAGAATCTACTAAACGCTCTTGCATCCCATCTTTCTTAACTAGTCTGTCAATAACCAGCTCTATAGTATGTGTGTTATTTTTATCTAACTCAATGGAATCTGATAGCTCTCGCACCTCTCCATTTACCCGCAAACGGACAAATCCTTGAGCAGCTAAACTAGAAATTAATTTACGGTGAGTTCCCTTCTTACCACGTACCACAGGGGCTAAAATTTGGAAGCGAGTCCGGTCGGGAAGTTCCATGATGCGATCGCACATCTGGTCAATGGTCTGGGGGGCAATAGAGCGATCGCACAGCGGACAATGGGGTTCCCCAGCGCGACCATATAACAATCGCAGATAATCATAAATTTCCGTGACTGTCCCCACCGTAGAACGGGGATTGTGGGAAGTTGATTTTTGGTCAATGGAAATTGCCGGACTTAAACCTTCGATTGCTTCCACATCAGGTTTATCCAACTGTCCCAAAAATTGCCGAGCATAGGCGCTTAGAGACTCCACATAACGGCGTTGACCTTCAGCGAAGATGGTATCAAAGGCTAAGGACGATTTACCCGAACCAGAAACGCCAGTAAAGACAATCAAGCGATCGCGGGGCAACTCCAAATCAATATTTTTCAGATTATGCTGCCTAGCGCCCCGAATGCGGATAGTATTCTGGCTATTGTGAGCGTTTGGAAGCACATCGTTTAAAGAAGCAGCTAGATTTTCTGACATATTGACAGGCTAAGGAAAGGTTACACAGTGAAACAATCCTTTATAATACTATCTTTGTTGATGAGTTTCCCACAGATCATGTATTTTCATGAAGAAATATTTTCCCAACAGTGTCTTATCGTTGCCTTTCAACAATAGACAATTGGTAATTTATGAATTACTTTTACTTTCGTTCCGCCATGTAAAAATGATTTTCTCCTCAGCTTGTCTAAATTCAATATTGAATTTATCAAATACAACTTCTCGACCTAATAGTAATTGTTCTCCACCTGTATTAGTTTGTAACCATGCGACAGAAGCAATAAAATTGTGTCCATCAATGGTCATTTCTACATTACGCAAAACATACTCAACTTTGCCACCTATGGTTTCTGCTAATAAAATGGATTCAGCATCAGCTAAAGCATAACCTAAATCTTGACCTACTTTCTTGGAAATTAAACTCAATTCAGCACCAGAATCTACTAACATCGTTGTTGAAAATTCTATATCTCTATGCTTTAAAATCACACTATAATTTGGTTGCCAATCATGACGGGCAACACCGCGAAAACGAATTGGGAGAATTTCTACAGAAGCGGTGTGATGAGGAACTAAATAAATTAAAAATGTTTGTTTTGCTGCTTTAGCTAATTCTAAAACTTCGCGTAAGTTTTCGCTATGTGCAATTATCCCATTAGCATTATAAGCAACATACTGATTTTTGTATAAATCTAATAAATTATGGCGGTTGTGGTTTAACCACTTGAGTATTTCATCAGTTTCACTTTTAGATGGTGTTGTGTTCATATTCCTAACTCTATTCTCAAAGATTAGTGTATCCTCAATTAATTATAAATTGCAACTGACTGGCCATTTGTCGGGGAAGTTGTGCCCAAAAATGGGAGAAAATTATTTCACAACTTGCTTAGTTCAGTGTAGATTTATCCATTACCGGTCCTAACCAATTAATAATTTCACTATTAACAATATCTGGAACTTCATCATGGGGACAATGGCCAGCACCAGGAATAGGAACAATTTTAATATCTTGACCATTTTCTCGCGCTGCTTCATAGATATTTGCTCCCGTAATTGGTGTCCAAGGATCTTCTGCACCCCAAATTACTAACAAAGGAAATTCCAACTTAGGTAATAATTCCTCTGGACTAGGGCCTGGAGGTGCAGTGAGAATAGAAGCAAAAACTTCTTGCGCTCCGGGGTCACAGGATGGGTTATAAAGTAAATCAACCAGTTCATCTGTCACGGCATTGCGATCGCTATATACTTGATATAAAGTGCGGCGAATTTGTGATTTTTGACGAATGCGATTAAATACAAATTTACCTGTAACTGGGTTAGCTACCAACTTGTTAAAAGTTCCCATAACAACTCGTAAAATTGGGTTTAATTCATGGGGACGGTGACTTAAACCACCAGCAGAGTTAATTAATACTCCTCCAGCCGCAATTTCTGGATATTCTGTTAACACAATTAAACTTAAAAGTGCGCCAATAGAATTACCAATAAATATTGCTGGTGTTTGAATATGGGCATTGTAAAAATCTTTTAATAATTCTGCCCACAGTTCCATGCTATAATCTATAGTAGCTTTATCAGAACCACCAAACCCCAATAAATCTACAGCAAATACCTGATAACCAGCTTCAGCTAAAACCGGGATATTTTTGCGCCAATGACCAATGGAAGCGCCAAAACCGTGAATTAGTACCAACGGTTGGCCTGTACCCATGACTGTATATTGAATTTTGTAATCTCGCCAAATCCAAATATGTTTTTCCAGCGTTTGTATATCTTGGGTTGTGGTTGTCATTGATGAAGATTCCTGAATTATTGTGAATTATGTAATATTGTCTAGTGTAAAGAATTATGATCATCTTTGCAATAAACAATTGATGCTATTTGTCAAGCACCTAATAAGATACTATTTATTAATGGCTGTCTACCTCCGTAATAGCACTTAGTAACTTTCAAGGGGGTAAGCCAGCCAATAGCCAGGGAATAAATTCCCTGTCTGATAGCTA
>JANMEE010000113.1:0-10178 GCA_031376645.1 Dolichospermum sp. OTE_75_concoct_329_sub
GTTTTCATGTCATTCCCCTGAAGCTTGTCCCCGTGAAAACGGGGAAGGGGAATCCAGAAATTATTTATGTTCCATAAGACAATATGCATTCCCGCAAAAGCGGGAATGACATTGAAAATGGTTTGTGGAAATTTTCACGCTGACTATGGGATAGCGTTCGCGAGAGCGTCCCGGAGGGAACTAGCGCTGCTGCAAGCAGTTCATGTTTTTTGTGGAGTTCTCTAAGTCTAATTTTGAAGATACTTAGGCGATCGCAATTTGGGGTAAAGTTCAGATTAAATTGGTATGACACCGTAAACCCCAAACATATTAAACCTACCGCCAATCGTCCCAACTTTCATTAAAAATAGAAGTATTAGGAAAAGCCGTAGGATTACCATTTGCTTCTAACAGCTTTCTTAAATTTTGTAATTGCGGTTCTTGTTTAGGTAAATCATCAATTAATTGATAGGGGTCAATTCCCTGTTTGAGTGCAAAACTAGCCACAGTTCCCGCAGCAGCACCAGAAGACCATTCAAAAGAATGAACTCGATAAGCAGCAGCAGCTATATGGCTGGTAGCAATACTTTTTCCCCCAACCAATAAGTTATCAATTTTTTGAGGAATCATAGCTCTGAGGGCAATTTGGAAAGGATAAGATTGACCAGCACCCCGTCTTTCTCCCGCGCGTTCTTTATTACCAGATGCTTCCACGGGACTTTTTGCCATACAAGGATGAAAATCTATGGCATAATGACCAATACCCACAGCATCAGGGTAAATTGTAGAACGACTCCTGCGGATAGCTTTTTCTGGAGGAATTTCCCCCCTAATTACAGAAGTCGCTTCAAAACCAGCCACTGTTGCTTTTAAATTGCGATACATATTTGCTGGTAGAGTTTTCCGATAATATTCATCATTATAATTACGTCGAGAAATATCAACTTCCCAAATGCCAAAACCTTCTGGTTGTCCCCAACTCGGACGGCCAATTATCCTTCTTCCTTCCCTCATATAAGGGTATTTAGATAAACCATGAACTGTCCCCATTGGTGAATCTAAACCTGTTAAGAAACGGATATTTGTTTGCGGTTTTTTAACACCATTACCTAACTGAGAATCTGTAGTTCCTCCATATAACCAATAAAAAAAAGAAAATGCCTTTTCCTCAGCTTTGCGAAGAGTTTCCGTGCGTAGTCCTCCTTGCCAACCTCCTGGTTTTAACTGTCCCTTTGCTTGCAATTGTTGACGAGTATAAACTAAATTATCTGCGGCTGTTCCTGGACGATAATCATTACCCCAAGTCCAGTTTTGCATAGAGATATCCCCTGGTGTGGGTGCGGTAAACTTAACACCGTTAAAATTAGTTGGTTGTCCTTTTTGGGGACTCCAAATTCGCCGATATGTAAATACTAAATCAAAATTTGCTAATCGCTTTAATTCATAACTAAAATATGGTGAATATTGTAAATAGAATGGCGGCATTGTTATTTTTTGTGGTTCGTTTGTTGCCTCCATTGCAAATGTATAAGTGAAACCCTGGGGACAATAAGGATCATTTGTAGTGCTAGAAGATGAAGGTTCTAGATAAGAACGGGCATCAATTCCCAAACGATAAGGAACATCGGCTAAAGCTATAATTTCTCCAGTTTCACTTGCATCTACAATATACCATTTTCCTAAATTGTTTTGTTCAGGTTTCGGTAGAAAACGAATAATAGTTTTATTTAAAAGAGATGAATTTTTATAACTATAAGCATCTTCAATTGTTTGAGATAAAGGATTAGTATTTAGAGGTGGTTGATCTTTTGCTGATTGATGTTGAATAGCTATGGCGTTATTAATAATTTTTCCATCTTTGCTAATTTCTAAATCTTTAATTACTGTATTCGGAAACCATTGTAATTTTCCTTTTCCCTTTTTTTCAGCATCTTTGAGCATTTGTGCCATGATATCGTGAGCATCATGAGGCAGAAAGCAGGAATCACTTACCCAACAATCACCAGGATTAAGTTTGCCATATTTCCGTTCAATGCGATCGCGCAATTCCAAATATCCGCGAGAATAGAATTGTTTATCTCGTTGAGTTGGTCTTTCATCTAATGCAGATGTCCCTTGAGAAGAGATTTGTCCCCCCAACCAGTCGGTTATTTCTGTTAAACAAACAGTGCGTCCTGCAAGTAAACCTTCATAAGCTGTAGCGACTCCAGACAGTCCACCACCCACAACCAGAATCTCACAGTTGACAGTTTTATCTGGGGTACGTGGGGGAGTAGAACTGACCGCGTAGGGGATGAGGAAAGTGGTAAATAAGCTGAAGCTGATAACTGTTTGCAAGCTTTTTTTGTATCTTCGTTTCATGGTTTCTGCACTCTGTACAACTACTACGTCAAATTATAGACGGTAGCATTGGGGAAAGGTTCATACCTGATTTTACATGATCATGGTACTTAAAGTCCGTGGACTTAAAAACATCAATGGCTTTTAATTGTCTTTATGACAACATCTAATAGTAAAAATATCCAAAAAAAATTTGGTAATCGTCTACGTCAAATTAGGCAAAATATGGGACTATCTCAAGAAGAATTAGCGCATTTATGTAACTTAGACCGCAGTTATGTGGGAGGTGTAGAACGCGGAGAAAGAAATATTAGTCTTGTGAATATTCATAAAATTGCAGATGCGTTAAATATTTCACCTACAGAGTTTTTTAATGAGTAATATTCCTGATAATATAAGATTGAAGGAGCTTGCAATTATTGCTAACTCAAATAAGCTTTTTTTTGATGATTTTATTAATTTTATAGAATCAGAAAATTATAGTAATCTACATGAATTTGTTATTGAAAAAGATTCATCTAAAGCTCAACAAGTTTTACTAAAATATTTACAGCGTAAAGTTCCCAAAGACTTAAATTTATATGACGGAATTGCTCGTCCATATCCTCAAAGTAAAGCAAAATGGCTTTTTTTAGGTTGGATTTTTAGAGATGCTCCTATACAAAGATTACAAAACATACTCAAAAATATTGATGGGACAGCTAATGAGCGTAAAGCAATACTTTTAAATCATGTACGTGAATATGTATCTGCTATTTTACCTGAACCAGAAAGATGGGAATAGTTTCCTATCTGTGAAGTTATTATGGAACGCTTAGAAGGAAGCCGTCGAGCCATAAAAGGAAATTTATTTGAAGCAATTATTCGCACAAATTTGCAAGAAATATTTAAAACTAACAATATCAAACTGGTAATTGGGGAAACTCAAATTAAACTTGGTGGTGAGACTTATGACGTAACGATTATGGGAGAAAAAGGAACAATATTAATTCCAGTTAAAACAAGAGAAACAACTGGTGGTGGTCATGCTTTGCTTTTTACTAGAGATATTAATCAAGCAATTGAAAAAGCGAGAAATGATGGATATAAATGTATTCCAATTATCATAGCTGAAGCGTGGAAAATAGATTTTGATTTACTGAAATCGCAAGAATTTATTCATATTGATAAAAATCCAAATCAAATAATTGAAGTAGAACCATTACTCAATAATAAACTCAAGGAAATTTTACATATTTTTCAATCAATTGAATAATTATGTTGAAAAAATCCGTTTAGTTGCAATTTTACAGTAATCTTCATTGAGTTCAATACCAATAAACTTACGTCCTTTCTTCATAGATACTAAACCTACTGTACCAGCACCAAAAAAAGGATCAAGAACTATTGACCCTTCAGACGAACCTGCTAAAATACATGGTTCTATTAATTGTTCTGGAAAAACTGCAAAATGTGCATCTCTAAATTTGGATAAAGGAACTTCCCAAACTGTTCTTTTATTTCTACCTTTAGGATGAAATGCTTGATCCCATCTTCCGTTATGTAAATTAGAATTACCTGAATTTTTGCCTTGTTCTGGAGTTCCTCCTTTTTTACCTAGATGATTGCGTCCTCCCCGCATTTTACTATTTTCGGAAAAAGTTACATGAGGTTCACGAATAGCATCTGCATCATAGTAATACTTGGAACTTTTGGCAAATAAAAACATATATTCGTGATCAATTGTCGGACGGTTTTTAACAGAAGATGGCATTGCATTGGGTTTATACCAGATAATATCTGATCTTAAAATCCATCCTCTTTCTTTAAGAGCTAATGCCAATTTCCAAGGTAATCCTGCTAAATTTCCATCTATATATTTATCACCTAAATTTATCCAAAGAGTGCCATCTTCTTTTAGGACTCTTTTAACTTCATCAAATATTTCTAAAAGTCGGTTTATATATTCATTAGAACTTTCTTCAGTTCCAATTTGCTCTTCTGCACAATAGTCACGTTGCCCATAATAAGGAGGACTGGTAATGACTGTTTGTACTAATGAATTTGGTAGTTTTTTCAAAGAATTCAAAGCTTCTCCATTGATGAGAAAATTTGCTTGATCGAAATCAACTTCATCAATATCTTCTATTTTCACTATTAACTTTCGATCTAAATCTGCAAACAGTGGTAGATTTGCAGTTATGTAATCTAACACAGAATTTACTTTAACTCTTAGATGGTACTTGTAGTCATTGTAAGCCATTTCAGTTTTAACAGCAACCAGACGCTAAGATTTTTCCTTTGTCTTGCTAGTGCGACTAAGTGCTAATTTAATTATTTAATTAGCTGTCACCCTAAAATAGTGAATAGCTCTCCCCAAATCTGTTAATATCAAAAAAAACCCTAAAAATCCAGTAACCCCACACCAATCATCTATCATTGATGGCATATAAGCACGTTGCTGCAAAAACTAACCACCGGATAGGGAAAATAGTCATGAAAAACAAAAACCCCATATTCTCAAATCTAGCTTTAAAAAGCGCCATTTTCTTGTCACCCTTACTACTATCAACAGCCTTTATCAGTAGCTATTCTGTACCATCTGCTACGGCTCAAATCCTATCAAATCAGGAACGAGAAGAATTAGCGCGACTGCGACAGGAAGCAACAACTCAAAAACAAGTCCAATCGGATTTTGAACGGGCTTTCACTCGCACGAACACCTTGCTAAATATCTGGTTAACTATTTTAAGTTTATTTCCTGTAGCTTTAATTGCCATATTATGGTTTTTTCGTCGCGCAGTAATTCGGGAAATTGTAGAACGAGCAATGGAGCAAATTCAAGGTATTGAAAATTTGCAAACTCAATTAACTACAGTTCAATCAGAAGCAAAACAACTAATTCAAGCATCTAAACATACTGCTCAAGAATTAGCACAGGAAGTTAATAACCTTAAACAAAAAATTCAAGGTGAGGAACAAAATTTATCTATTCTTTTATCTGATTTACCCAAATCAAAACAAGAGTTTTTAACAGCTTTGGAACTTGAAGTTAAATTTGTTCAAGAAAATATTAGTGCTTTAGAGTTTAGATTAAATACTCAACTAGAACAATTAAATTTGTCTGCTCAACAGCAAAGAATTACAATTGACAATGTTAAAAAGTTAGAGATTGAATTATTTTCTCAATTTACCCAACTCAAATCAGAAGTAGAAACCCAAAAAGATATTGCTGTCAATAGTATTGAACAATCTCGCGCTGATTTGATATCTCAGTCTCAGGGATTAGTTCAGAGTTTGGAGTCAGAAACTCAAGAACAAAAATATCATGCTTTGGAGAGTTTAGCAAAATTACAATCAGAATTCACTCATGAATTATCGCAATTTCAATTAGATGTTAAAAATCAAAAAGATATAGTTACAGAAAATATCGAAAACCTTAATAATATATTTAAGTCAGACATTACTGAATTAAAAACTGATGCTCAAGTGCAAAAATATCAATTGCTTGATTGTTTAGCTAAAATACAAGACGAATTTTCTCATCAAGCTGGAGAATTACAAAATACAGCTATTCAACGACAACAGCAAATTATTGAGAATTTAGAAAAATCTGGAGGAGAATTTACATCTCAGTTTTCAGACATACAAATAGATGTGCAAAAACAGCAAACTACTGTTCTGGAAAATTTGCAAAAGTTAGAAGCTGCATTTTCTCATCAAGTTGGAGAATTACAAAATATAGCTATTCAACGACAACAGCAAATTATTGAGAATTTAGAAAAATCTGGGGAAGAATTTACATCTCAATTCTCAGATTTACAAACTGACGTGCAAAAACAACAAACTACTGTTTTGGAAAATTTGCACAAGTTAGAAATTGATGCTCAACAACGTAAAGAGATAATTCTCAAAGAGTTAGCGGAAATTACACCAACTCCAGAGCCGGAAAAAGCACCAGCAGCATTACAACCACAAGTTTCTACTGATGATTATATCAAACAAGCAGAAATACTATTTTTAGAAAAACGTTATGAAGATGCTTTAGCTATTTATGAACAACTTATTAAAATTCAACCCGAAAATCCAGAAAATTGGCTAAAACGTGGTATAATACTCAATCGTCTAAAACGCTATAAAGATGCTATAGCTTCCTATAATCAAGCCATCAAAATTAATCCTGAATATCATCAAGCTTGGTGTGATATTGGTGTAGCTTGTGGAAATTTAGGAAAACATCAAGAGGCCTTTAACTGTTTTGATAAAGCCACTAAAATTAAACCTGATGATGGAGTTGCTTGGGTAAATCGGGGTTTATCTTTACTAGAATTAGAACGTTATGAAGATGCAGTTGCTTCTTTTGATAAAGCCTTAGAATTTCAACCCAATTCTCCTAAAGTTTGGGATAAACGAGGTTACACTTTAGTAATGTTGGGAGAAGATGATGAAGCCATTACCAGTTTCGATAAAGCACTAGAAATTAAATTTGATTATCCTAGTGCCTATTATAACAAAGCTGCTTGTTATGCACTACAAAGAAAGGTTGAATTAGCTTTAGAAAATCTGCAAAAAGCCATTGAATTTAATCCCAGTTATCGAGAAGATGCTGCAAGTGACATTGATTTTGATGAGATTAAAAATGAGTCAGGTTTTCAAACATTAATTCAGAGTTAATGAGAGAAAACCAAAATTGTTAAAATTTTTGTTGAGCAAGATAAGTTTTTTAAATTTAATAGTCTTCATCATAGATATTATCTATGCAATCGCATTCATAATTACCTTTGATTTGTTGATTAAAAAATTCACTAATGGAATCTGCTGAATGAAAATCTTCCCAAGTTTCCGCTTCTACATCAAAATATTGATAAAGTTCACCACTTTGGAATTCTACTTGCAAAATTTGTGAATCAGCATCATAACCAATTGCATAAGCGACAGATGAATTAACCTGTAGCATGGGAATTTCTTCTTCATCGTAGACAGTATCAGAAATTACCTCATTTAGTTGCTTCAAGCCTTCATAAGCTTCTACTGGTGTAGAAATTTGCATTAACTCAAACTCGTTACCTCTGTCGAGTAACAATTGTAAATATCCGTCAGAGTGAGAAATAGCCAACAAACTGCTTAAATTCATTTTAGATAGCTTCATTGCTTTATTCCCGATAGGTAGATGACAGTGAGAACCAGATTTGTATAGTACAAAGTTACTATATTAATGTTTGGCTGTCAACTACCACAGGTAACAGGTTAAAATCCGCGCAGTGAGATTAGCTTTTTGGTACCAACAATCAACAATTGTTCTACCTTGACTAATTAATTGGGAAAATTTAGGATATACTTTCTTTTCAGGCATAATGCAGTTACTTAAGACGCATATTTTTTTGACTTTTAATAGAGTTTTCACTCCTTTTTACCTATGACAATTAAACTCACTGTTCCCGGAATGGCTTGTGCTACTTGTGCTAATAATATTACCAATGCAGTTAAAGCTGTTGACGCTAATGCTATTGTGGAAGCTGATCCTAAAACTAAGTTTGTCAATATAGAAACTCAAGCTCCAGAAACTGCAATTAAAGAAGCTTTGATTGCTGCTGGTTATCCTCCTTCATAAGAGGATATTTTATATCTACCTACTTAATTCTCCATAAAAGTAACATCAGAACCAAAATTATTTCAAAGTAAGCTATTCTGCATTTACATTGTATAACCTGTTAAGAGTGTAAATATTGTGGGGTGGGCATCCCTGCCCGCCCAAATATTTAAATTAGGTGCGTTTTAGCCGATCATATTTTAGATCCCCAGCTTCTTGAAAAAGTTGGGGATTTTGGTATTTATAACCGATAACAGATCGCTATCCGTAATATCAAATAATCATGATTTTGTCATGAAATCATATCTTTTATTGTCATCAAATATTAATTTATTTTTCTTATTAGCATCATTTATTAAATAAAAATTTATTCGTAATTAAAACATCTTTTTTCATAACTAACTCATAGTAATAATTAACAAAAGGGAATAACTGGTAATTTCAATTTCAAATTATTGTATTTGCAGATTTTGACAAAATTATCTTGTCAGAGAAAATATTGCTATTTTTAGGGCTTAAATACTTATGTCATTTGATATTTCTCAAAACCTCTCATCTCAAAAAGAAATCAATTATACTCCTATTTCACCAATTAATACTTTTCAAAATCCTATTGATAATAGTATCAATTGGGGTAAACATAGTTCCTCTTCCCCAGATCATCTAGAAACAAACCCATCTATTGCTAGTAATAGTAGTTATAACTCAAACAATGGCTATGGCTTAGTAAATGCCGGATTAGCAGTCAGTCAAGCTGCCGGTGAAAGTCCCTATGCGGATGTTCCTGACATGGGTGGCAATAATTGGGGAGCAGATTTGATCAAAGCTCCGGAAGCTTGGCAGCGAGGATATACAGGCAAAGGTGTTGTCGTTGCTGTACTAGATACGGGCGTAGACTATAACCATGAAGACTTAAAAAACAATATTTGGAGTAATAGCAAAGAAGTATCTGGTAATGGCATAGATGATGATGGTAACGGTTATATTGACGATGTTCAAGGCTGGAGCTTTGATACTAGTAATAACAATGTTTTAGACAACAATGGTCATGGTACTCATGTTTCTGGAACTATAGCCGCAGAAAATAACGGTATTGGTGTTACTGGCATTGCCTATAATTCCAAAATTATGCCAGTTAAAGTCCTAGATGCAAATGGCTCAGGTTCTTACGCAAATATCGCCAAAGGCATTTATTATGCAGTTGATAATGGCGCAAATGTCATTAATCTGAGTTTAGGAGGCAGTTCCTCTAACGATACTCTCAAGTCAGCTATCGAATATGCCGGCAAAAAAGGCGTAATTGTTGTCATGGCAGCCGGTAATGATGGCGACCCAATGCCATCTTATCCCGCTCGCTACGCCTATAATTCAGGAATTGCTGTAGGTGCAGTAGATAAAAATAATAACCTGGCTAACTTTTCCAACCGTTCTGGTTCTAAAGAAATTACCTATGTTACCGCTCCAGGCGTTGATGTTTACTCCACAGTACCCAATAATCAATATGCCATTTACAACGGCACTTCTATGGCAGCCCCTCACGTTGCCGGTGTCGTCGCTCTTATCCTTAGTGCTATGCCTAATCTAACAGAAAGCCAAGTCCGGCAACTCATCATCAGCGCCTCGGAAAATAGCACTAATCCGCAGCCGACAACACCAACACCTTCACCGGGGTTGCAAATGCCATCTTTATTCCCCCCGCTAGACTCCTTTTTTCCTTTGCAATTTATTAATCTAATCAATATAGGATCACAATTACCTTTTAGCCTGCAATCCCAATCATCAAACTCTATTCCCCTTCCTCCCATTGTCGTCTCCATTAGCGAAAATTCGTTAAAGTTGCGGTTTAGTGGTCTAGAAACATCACCCGCACAGCAGTCCAGCTACCAAAGTCAGAGCCTAACATACACCTTTACTCAATCTACGCCACACTACTATGACGACCAAACCCCAAGCAACAACAGTAAAGATAGTTTTGATAGCCAGGATAATAAAGAGTATTGGCAATAATCCAACCCACACCACAAAAAATACAGTTTTATCGCTCAAAGCTTAACTACTCAGAAAAAAATAACTAGAGGAAATCCCTTCTGCTCAAGCTTTTTGAGCTTTTCACCGCCAACAAATTAACTATCCCTAAAAAAAGATTGCAAAAACCCCTTGACATAACTGGGAGGGATTGATATATTAGTTAAGTGCCGAAGAGAGAAACAACTCCCGGCAACTGAACCGAGAAAAAATAATACTTTGAAAGAATAGATTAAACCAATCCTCGTCGTAAGATAATTTAAAT
>JANMEE010000114.1:0-3822 GCA_031376645.1 Dolichospermum sp. OTE_75_concoct_329_sub
CTGTGGCTTTTTTGGGGGATGGTTCATACAGTTTTTATGTTGGTCTTCAATATGGCTGAAACCTTTCACTGGCTGGGCTTTTAACAAAAATTAAAGGCATGGTACATATTTACTAAAAACTATCAAAGTCAACAGCCTAGATACTAACTAATCAAAAACATTAAAATCCAAAAGCTAAAGCATCAAGCATATATTTACCTTTTTCTTGTCCAACTTCTAGATAAATTTCTAGTAATTCTTCATAAGCCGTTTCTCCACCTATTATTTTCCAAAAGTCATTACCAATAACAACTGCATCATTAAAAGGCGTATAATTTAAGGTACAAGACCATTTGTAATCCGCTTTTGTTGCCCCATAAGGATTATAAGGCATAGCATAATAAGCTTTCACTTGTGGACGATTTTTTCCACATAGCAATTGAAATCTTAGTAACCGTTGTGTTACCTCTAAACACTGACCTTTATTGGGCTTTGGTCCCTTAATTTCAAAAAATAATTCTGTTCCATCTTTAGCTAAAATATACAAGTCCGTGCGAACAATTTTAAGTTCTAAATCATCACTATATCTAGCATTCAACACTGCTGTTATCATCTGCTCTAAAGATGGCTTACCTTGCTTATTTGTTACAGCAGATTCATATTTTTGTTTTTGAAGTTCAGCTTCTGCAAAAGCTGTAAGACTTACTTCAGCTTTAATATCATAACCTCGACGGACATCTTGATGATGCTCTAGCGCAATTAAACGAGCGCATTCTTCAAAAGAATTACCTAATTTTGTACTCAAACCTCTTTCAAATTGGTTGATACGTATTAATTCTGGTGGGATAAGTGCTGCTTGAAATGGCTTTAATTCTCCATTAGATGAAGACCTAGATAAATATTCGGCTGCATTATCTGGTTTTAAAATTTTACGTCCTTTATATTCATCTACAAGACCATCAATAAAACCTTCTAGATATCCTTTGATTGCTGCACGAGTTGTAATATTAATAGCTGTCATATGTTAACCAATGTTTAAAGAATAATGTTGAGTAAAGATTTAGTCAAATGATAGATTACAGGGACAGATACAGCATTACCAAATTGATGCTTTGCCTTATTTTCATTATCGGCTATTTGGAAATTTTCTGGAAATCCTTGTAATATTGCGTAATCTTTTGCCGTTAGGGGTCTATATTTTTGAGGAAGATAAATTTTTTCAATAAAGTTCTGTTTATATATTTTTGGTTCATCACATTCTAGAGATATGGTTGCGATATAATCTCTCGTTCCCGTTGCGGTTAAAGTCCCAATAGCGTCAGCATGAGGTAAATAGATTTTAGAAATTCCGTTAATTCCTGATGAAATTTTAGAATTTACAAACTCATAACCTTTATTTTCTACAAAACGTAAAATTGATTTTTCAATTAAAACATTGATATCTTCAATATTTAACTCAGGAATTAAAGATTGTAAAATTTCTATACTTAAAGGATTTCCGTCTTTATCACCATATATTTTCTTTCTTCTATTTTTTAAAGTAGTATGACAAATTAGCTTTTCTCTCTGGGTTGTTTCTATTAAGTCCCAAGAATGAATGGTAGTATGTCCGTCTCTGACATCTGAAAATAGAAAAAAATCATTTAATTCATCTATTTTTTGGAATCTACCTCTAGCACCAGGAATTTTACCATCTGTAAATAATATTTCTGGAGTAAATTTCTTTTTAGAAAAATCAATGTGTTGAATATCATGAATTACATCATATAATTTGCAATGTTTATTTATAGGTTTAGGAAAGGTAAAACCCCAACTGTTATCTAGATCATTTCTAATACCAACAATAAATATTCTGTCTCTATCTTGAGGTAAACCAAAATCGTAGGAATTAAGCACCTGATATTTAACTACATATCCAGATGATGTTAAATTATTAAGTATATATTCTAAACTTGTCCTGTTTCTCGGCTCAGTTAGACCTTTAACATTTTCAAATATAAATGCTTTGGGTTGATTAGCTTTTAATACTCTAAAAACATCATTCCATAATTGACCTCTGGAATCATCTAAACCTTTTAGTTTACCTGCTATTGACCAAGGTTGACAAGGAACACCACCGACAATTACATCTATTTCAAAAGGTAATTTATCTAAATTAGTGATATCTCCTAAATATAGTTCATCAGCATTTGTATCACGAATAAAGTTATTTTGATAAACTTTGATTGCTTCTTTATCAATTTCTGAATAACCTAAACAAATTCCTCCTAGTTGTTCTAGAGGAATTCTAAAGCCACCAATACCGGAAAATAGATCTATAAAGGTAAATTTGGTTGTGGTGGTTTTTATGGTAGTTGCAGGTTGCAATAATTGGAATAGTTCTAGCTGTTGAGCATCAATACAAGATTTCATATTAATTTAATACACAATTTTATATTATATGATATTGACATTATATCAAGAAAATAGCGAAATGTGTTCAGTAACCTCTTTTCCTTTTGGTTGATTTCCCTGCATTAAATTAATCAGATATTCACCCAGTTCTTTAGCGAGTAACACTGGAACTGCATTACCAATTTGTTTATACTTGGAACTTATTGAACCATGAAAAATCCAATCATCAGGAAAAGTTTGAATTTTCGCAGACTCGCGCACAGTTAAAGGACGAAGTTCTACAGGGTGACACATATCTGTAGCTTTTTGGTGAGGACAAGTTGTAATAGTTGGAGAAGGTTTATCCCAAGATAATCTTCTGTAAAAACCAACTTTTCCCCCACCAGAATTATAAGCACCTCCCATTGCTTCGGCTTGTAATTCTTTTGGTAAATATTTCCAATTTTGTCCTGCTTTTAATAATCTTAAAAACTTGAGACGATTTTCTGAATAACGCATAAATTCTGGTTGAATATCAACAAAATCTGTTAACGCATCTTTTAACGTTATCCATTTTGGTAAAAATTTACCATCTTTGCTATATTTAGCTAGAGGAAATGTAGAGGCTTCACCATCTCTAGAACCAATAAAAACTACCCGCAATCTATTTTGAGGAACACCATAATCTGCTGTTTCTAAAAGGTTATAAACTACGTTATAGCCTAATTCCTTCATTTCTGTTAAAACTACCTTTAAAGCTGCACCATTCATTTCATCAGGTTCTAAAGCTGGGTAATCTTTTCCGCGTTGATTTATTGGCCTATGACGTAGAGAAGCAGAAAGTAAACCTCTAACATTTTCCATCAAAAAAAAGCGGGGTTGGACTTCTTTAACAATGCGAATAAAGTCCATAAATAAACTACCGCGAGGGTCCATTACAGAACCGCGTTTTCCTGCGGTGCTAAATGGCTGACAAGGGGGACCACCTGTTACTAAGTCTACCTCGCCAGGAACTAAAGCGCGACCTAGATTTAAAACTCTTCCTCCTTCTTCCAGTAATTCCTGGGAACTTACTTTTTCTAATTCTCTGGGAATAGCACTTTCTTGGAGATAAGGTCTATTCAGAGAAATTGTTTTAACTGCATCCCGGTCTTTTTCTACTACACTAACAGTATGAAATCCTGCTTGTTCTAGTCCTAAATCTAAGCCAAAAGCACCTGTAAATAGGGAAATGCAAATAGGTTTGTTATTGATCATTTTATTGTTCTACGAGTCGTAATATAGCGGTTATTGGTTGAGTAAGATACAAAAACCCCACCCCCAACCCCCCTGACAGGTGTAGGTTTTTTACATTGTCGTGAGGGCAAGACTTGGATGACTTGGAAGGACAGTGGACAAGGGAGAAAAACCGGACAAAATCAGATGCTCTTGGTAACAAGAACAGTCGGTCAAAATACCATTGTGCGGATC
>JANMEE010000116.1:0-16789 GCA_031376645.1 Dolichospermum sp. OTE_75_concoct_329_sub
CTGACAGGCGTATACTTTCCAAGAGTCCCCCGGTAGGTTTTTATGTCTTGTACTGACAACTCAATCATAACACAATATTGAAGGCGAATAAATTCGGCATTTGTCGGTTTTCCCCTTCGGTCTGAAGACGCGAAGCTCCCAGCCTTCCCGTGTTCCTCTGGTGGTGGAGGACAAGGACAGGTTAGTCAATTACGCAGCGATTATCAAAATATTAGGGTGGGAGAGTTAGCTAATTTAGCTGCTAAGGGGGATACAGACGCAGAAACTGCTATTAAAATTCTTAAACAAGCAAGGAAAAAGCGTGATAAATATGGTAATCAATGAATTTCCTATTGGACAAACTCTACTAGGAGTATCAACAAAGGAAGATCAAGAATTTGATGGTGATGAACTTTGTCTTGATCAAGTTAAACTTTATTTTGAAGATACAGAACATAAGATTACATGGATAACTCTATCTCCTATTGTTGATACTGATGAAATTGACGTAAAAATAGAAAAAAATACCAAAAAACCTACTAAAAAAAATCCCCATCCCCCTTTTCATGCTGATGGTAATATTGGTAATAATCAATTGTTGTCTTCACTTGTTTTGGGTACAAAATTAATGGCAGTCTGGATATGTGAGAATGATCAGGGCTATAAAGATCAGGTGATTTTTGCTTTTGAATCTCTACATCCTCAGATTGCATTTGTAGCGGAAGGTTCTGTGATTAAAGCATTTCTTAATCAGCAAATATTGAAGGACAAAAAACGAAAAGAAACAGAAAGAGAAATACACTTCCAAATCATAACAGAAGGAATTTTAGGCAAGATCAAACATGATCCTAAATTCATCAACTTTTTAACTCCTGCATTCATCGAATCTTGTACAGGTATTCCCGAAGATAAAATACCACCAGAACTAATTTCAAGGATTAAAGACAATCCTCAATTAATTAGGTCTTTAAGTCCTGAAACAATCAAATTTTTTACAGGGATACCCAAAGATGAAAATAGTTTTCAATGTGCAAAAGTTGAACCAATTATCCAAAACCAGCAATCATCTCAACTTATGACTAAACCTGTTAGCAATGCAGTGATTTCAATTGAAGAAAGCCACCAAACATTAGTAAATCGAGTTCAAGAATTAGAAGAGAGAATTTTAAATCAAGAATCAAAAATTCTAGGAATAGAAGCTTTTACATCTAAAATGAAGCTTGCAGATAATGGTAATACATTAACAATTATGCAGCTTGCAGAAACTGGATTTCAGGAGTGGAACGACCCAGAAGAAGATATTTATAATGATCAAGCCTAAACCTTTAGAAATCTGGTTAGTTCGTTTTCCTTTTAGTGATTCAACGGTTACAAAATTAAGACCAGCCCTTATTTTATCAGTGCATCGAGAAGAATTTATTATATTGGGTATTTTTTCCAAAATTCCAACTGATGATTTGAGTGAAAATTGGGTATTAATGTCAGATACACATACTGACTTTATAAAAACAGGACTGAAAAAAACATCATTGATTAGGGCTGATAAAATTGCTACTGTCCATAATTCAGTTTTTCACAAAAAATTAGGAATATTACCATCTGATCTATTTAATCAGGTAGAAGTAGCATTAAAAAAATCTCTTAACATTACTTAAAAAATAAAATAAAAGTTAATAACCACCTTTTTGCAAAGCACACGGCACAATAGAGACAAGTATCATTGATTTTTTTATGAGTTATTGTCTTAATCCCCATTGTTCCCATCCAGAAAATACTGATGATGTTAAGTTTTGTCAAACCTGTGAGACAAAACTATTCCTAAAAGAACGCTACCGCGCTATTAAACCTATTGGACAAGGTGGTTTTGGCAGAACCTTTCTGGCTGTAGATGAGGATAAACCCTCAAAGCCTCCCTGTGTAATTAAGCAATTTCTTCCCCAAGGGACAAATACAGTACAAAAGGCAGTAGAGTTATTTAACCAAGAAGCTATACAGTTGGATGAATTGGGACAACATTCCCAAATTCCGGCACTTTTAGCATATTGTAACCAAGATGACAGACAGTATTTGGTTCAGGAATTTATTGATGGACTGAATTTATACCAAGAGTTAGAACAAAACGGTGCTTTCAATGAAACACAGATTCGGCAATTATTGAATGATTTATTACTAGTGCTGCAATTTTGTCATAGTAAACAAGTCATACATCGAGATATTAAACCAGAAAATATTATTCGTCGCCATAGCGATCGCAAATTAGTCATAGTTGATTTTGGAGCAGCCAAATCCGCCACGGGAACAGCCCTAAACCGCACGGGAACGATTATCGGTAGTCCCGAATATGTCGCCCCTGAACAAATGCGAGGAAAGGCACTTTTTGCCAGTGATATCTATAGTTTAGGGGTAACTTGTATTAATCTCTTAACAGAGCGATCGCCTTTTGACTCCTACGATACCCACAATGCAGCTTGGATATGGGGACAATATCTCAAAACTCCTGTCAGTAAAGAATTAAGTCAAGTCATTGACAAAATGATAGAAAGTATCCCCAGTCATCGCTACCAAACTGTTAATGAAGTTCTGCAAGATTTAAATTTTCAACAATCATCTGTACCCCCCAAACAAATAACTCCACCGACTTCTCAACCTCCGACTGTAGTTAAAACTTCTAGTCAAATGGAAAAAGAATTGCAAGAAATGAAAACTCAATTTACAGGTGGTAAACCTCAACCGCAAAATGTTAATTCCCAACCACAATCTTCGAGTAATAATCCTATAGATAACGAACTAAAAAAAGAACTAGAAGAAATGAAATCTAAGTTTCTTGGTAATGGTTGATTGGGAATAGAATTAGGTAATATAGCAGTTATCATGGGTGGTGTCTCTTGTGGCAATCAAAAGGTAGAATAGAAATTATGCCATCTGATACATGAATTATGCGTAAAAAATACTTATTGTCAAGACAACCTCTTAATTAAGTCTCTTAATTAAGTCAGTAACGTAAGTGAGGTAAATAATCAAATAGTCATGCTTGATTTACTTGAAGATCTATCCACACAGGCGCAAGAGTTTTTAGTAGGAGGACAACAACAAGGTGGATTTCCTACGCCTAATGTGCCGAAAACTCAGCCGGGTTTTTCAGAACCCCCTACTAAGAAAGGAGCTACTGGGTATATTGTTCCTGACGACAACCCAGATAAATATTACTCCTGGAGACTCGAACTCAGTGCATAGGAATTCTATAAGCTTTGGAAAACCGTAGTTTTCTTAATATAATCAAAATCCCCTGGTACACACTGGGGGGTTAGATCATGTCTAGTGCATTATTGATTTAATTTTTCTTGATTGTATTAGTGTTTTGAGCAGCTTGTTTACCTAATAATTCCACAGCTTTAGCAAATTGAGGATCTTCAAGAGTCGCTATTTTCTCCCGTCCACCTAACCATAACTTTTGACGTTGGGCATCAGTCAATTCTACCTTTACATCTGGATCAATACCATGTTTATTAATATCCTTACCGCTGGGAGTATGATATTTAGCAATAGTTACAGCCAAACCAGCACCAGATTTTAAAGGTTGCACTGATTGGACTAAACCCTTACCAAAAGTCTGATTTCCTACCAAAGTCGCCCTTTTATTATCTTGTAATGCGCCAGAAAGAATTTCACTAGCACTAGCTGAACCTTTATCCACTAAAATCATCAAAGGTTTATCAGTCAAAGCCGAGCTATTGGCTACTTGTTTATCTTGCGTACCTTGGCGGTCAATAGTAAAAACAATTGTGCCTTTATTCATCCACATTTGGGCAATTTCTATACTCGCGTATAGCAGCCCCCCAGGATTACCACGCAAATCTAAAACATATCCAGAAACCTTTTTAGCTTCTAATTTCTGAATAGCATCTTTCATTTCCTTAGCAGCATTGGCACTAAATTGATTTAAGCGAATATAGCCAAGATTACCAGATGAAGTTTTCTTTTCGGAAAAGCGAACAGGATGAATTTCAATTCGCGCTCGTTGAATATTGAATTGTTTTTTCTGACCACTACGCAGAATTGTGAGCTTCACCTTACTACCTGATTCTCCGCGAATTAGGGCTACTGCATCATTAGTATCCATACCTTTGGTATTTTTGCCATCAATCTCAAGAATGATATCTTTAGCTAAAATACCTGCTTTAAATGCCGGTGTATCCTCAATGGGAGCGATAACAACTAGTTGCTTAGTTTTTTCATCTTGACTGATAGTGATACCAATACCTGTAAGTTCACCAGAGGTATCAACTTGCATATTCTTGAATTCTTCTGGGTCCATAAACCGGGTATAAGGATCTTCCAGCTTTTTCAGCATTTCCCGAATGGACTTATAGGCGGACTTGTCATCAGTATAGGACTTGCTTAAATATTCCTTGCGAACAGCTTGCCAATCTACCTGATTAAAAGTGCCATCTACATATCGGTAATTAATAATCTGCCAAACTTCATCTATTAAATCCTTGTGACTGTCTTTAAATGAAGCCTTACCAATTGAGTGAATACCCAAAGCAGTAACAGCGATTGTAGAAAGCGTTATTACCGTAGCACTCAAAACCAGTTTACTTTTTGTAATTAACATAATGGCGGCTGTGTCAAGGGAAAAGAAATATATCAAGTATGCCCAATCTAACATAGGGATTGGTCATTGGTCATTGGTCATTAGTTATTGGTCATTAGTCATTAGTCATTGGTTATTGGTTATTGGTTATTGGTCATCTGGTAGAAATTAAATATGTGTTACCTGAAACCCTTGTAGAGACGTTCCATGGAACGTCTCTACATTTATGATGTCTATTATTATTATTCTTCTTCTTCTCCTTCCCAATTCACCTGTCCCCTGTCACCTGTCCCCTGTCACTTTCTTTAAGGATCTACCCAGCGTCCGTCAGCCTTAATCAGATTAATTAATTCTTCTACACCTTGTGTTTCTGGGACTTTTTTAATTTCTTCCCTGCCACGATATAAAGAAATGTAACCGGGGGTTTTGCCAACATAACCATAGTCAGCATCAGCCATTTCTCCGGGTCCATTGACAATACAACCCATGACAGCTATATCTAAACCAGTCAAGTGTTTGGTAGCTTCGCGAACTACGTGCAGCACTTCCTCTAAATTAAATAAAGTCCTTCCACAAGAAGGACAAGCGACATATTCAACCATTGTTTTCCGCAAACCTAAAGCTTGCAGAATGCTGTAACAGACAGGAATTTCCTTTTCTGGTGCTTCAGTCAAAGATACGCGGATTGTATCACCAATACCGTCAGCCAGTAATGTGGCAATGCCAGCAGTAGATTTAATTCTGCCATATTCACCATCACCTGCTTCTGTCACGCCCAGATGTAGAGGATAATCCATGCCTAAATCATCCATGCGTTTAGCCATGAGACGATATGCAGCAATCATCACAGGAACTCGTGAGGCTTTCATAGAAATTACGACATTGTGAAAATCCAAAGATTCACAAATACGAATGAATTCTATGGCAGATTCCACCATGCCTTCAGGGGTGTCACCATAGGTAAATAACATTCTTTCGGCTAAAGAACCATGATTTACGCCAATTCGCATGGCTTTACCTTGATCACGCAAGGAAATTACCAGCGGTGCTAAGGTTTCGCGGATTTTTTCGCCAATTTCGTTAAATTCAGCTTTTGTATATTCGGTACGGCTGGTGTTTGGCTTTTCAAATACATACAAACCTGGATTAATTCGCACTTTTTCGATATGTTTGGCGACCTCCAAGGCGATTTTCATGCCATTGTGATGGACATCAGCCACAATTGGCACATCACGGTAAGTTTTAATTAATTTTTGTTTAATTTCCGCCAAAGCTTTAGCGTGTCCCAGGCTAGGAACAGTGACGCGGACAATTTCGCAGCCTATTTCATGGAGACGACGAATACCCGCGACAGAACCATCAATATCCAGGGTATCTTCATTAATCATTGACTGCACCGTCACTGGGTATCCACCCCCAATGGTGACATCTCCCACTTGTACAGCGCGGGTTTTGCGGCGTTTGATGGTGGTATCAAAGGCAGGTTGACTAGATGTAATGTTGGTAATTTCCAGAGTCGGCAGAGTTTGCATAATCTAAACAGGTAGATTTTCTGTAGCTAAAATATCAGATTGCCAGGGCTTATACTTCTCAGATTGCCACAATTGGGGGTATTTTAGGTGATAAGTTGGAAAAGAAATAGGGAACAGGGAACAGGGAACAGGGAACAGGCAAGAGTTTTACCAATGCCCAATGCCCAATGCCCAATGACCAATGACCAATGACTAATGACTAACTTAAATTGACTAAATTGATGCGTAAAACGATATGATAAGAGACATCACTTCAGTCATCAAACCATGAACGCTTTATGAAAACAGAAACCGTTCGCACGACGTTAACCATTCCCAGGGAACTCCTAGAAGCCACAGATAAAGCAGTTCTGGAAGGAAAGGCTAAAAGTCGGAATGATTTTGTCGCTCAGGCTTTGCGAAGAGAACTAGCAATGCAAAAGCGATCCGAAATAGATGCCGCATTGGCAGAAATGGCTAATGATCCAGATTATCACGCAGAAGTCTTAAAACTGGAGTTGGAATTTGCTACGGCGCAGTGGGAGGCTTTGCAGTTAGGGGAATCGCCAAGATGAGAAGGGGTGAGGTATATGATGCGCGTCTAGAAATGTCTGAAGGCTCGGAGCAGGGAGGAACTCGCCCTGTGATTATTGTTAGTCGTGATGTGATTAATCTATCCAGCCCAGTGGTTTTAGCAGTACCCTGTACCACCTATCAAGACGGGAAGCGAGTTTACCCCACTCAAGTTTTAATTTTATCACCTGATGGCGGACTCAAAAAGGACTCAATCGCAATGGCAGATCAGGTGCGGGTGTTATCTAAAACCCGCTTTTTGCGTTTAAGAGGAATACTCTCTGAAGTTGTGATGGCACATTTAGAGCAAGCGTTATTAATTGCCTTAGATTTGCCGGGGTGTTAACAAGCTATATCTTTTTTAATTAAATAGGGTTTGCTAAAACAGTTTTTTGGTGATAGCTTGGCAGAGGGGTCACAAGGTCAGGAGGTGAGTTAGAAAAGGGTCAGAATAATCTAGAACCTAAAAAAGTGTTTGAGTTTTAATGGTATCAAGACCTATTTTTTGCATATTGTCAGCCGGAAATAATTCTATATTGGTATTAAGAAAACTTTGAAAAAATCAAAATTTATCCTCATAATATGTCTAAACCAGTAAAAATATCAAATCATTTTACACAACAGTCTCAAGAAAAAGAGAAAGAGAAGGAACTAATCAACGAAGTTACTCTGCTATTAAAAACCTTGATTGATCAGGAGGAAATTATAGTTAAGGAAATATTAGGTTGTCTCTATGATGTTGGCTCAACTAATTTAGTAAATCAAAAATTCAAGTTTGGAACTCTCAATAAAACTCTAAAATTTCTGACTAAAATGTCTAAGCCTGCATTTAAAATGGTTGGTTGGCAATGGTTTAAGAAAAATTGTCCTGATTTGATTACTACATGGCTATACAGTCAAGTTACATTTATTAAACTAGAGAAGACGAAAGTACAGGTGGTGGCAGAAAATGAAAATCTCAGTTTAGTTTCTATTTCTCAACTTCCAGAGGAAAATCAAGTTTCTCAGGTAAAACGTCTTCATTTACAGGTGAAATTGTTAACAGGTATTTTATTTATTACAGTAACTTTATTTAGTGGAAGTTTGATTTGGCTAAGTAATTCATTACACCAATCACATTTGCAAACTGTGGAAAAACTCCCAAATCAAGTTAAAACTTTAGAATCTAGTACCGAAAAGAGGAATTAAGAATATAAGCCCCTAAATAAATTTAGGGGCTTATATCCTTAGCTGCGGGGAGTGTCGAATGTTGCGGATTTTAATTCTCGGTGGAATTGGTGATGCGGTAGAATTGGCTGCTAAGGTAGCAAATATTCCTGGTATTGAGGCGATCGCTTCTTTAGCTGGTCGTACCCGTGAACCTGCTCATCTGGTTGGTAATGTGCGAATTGGTGGTTTTGGTGGTGTAGTCGGATTGGTTAGTTATCTGCGAGAAATGCAAATTGATCTATTAATTGATGCTACTCATCCTTTCGCTAATCAGATTTCTGAGAATGCAGCCGCAGCGACGCAGGAAGTAGGTATTCCTCGCTTAATGGTAATTCGTCCACCTTGGGAAAAACTTGAGGATGATTGCTGGTTAGAGGTAGAAAATAATCTAGCTGCGGCTGCTATGTTAGCAAATCAAGCTAAACGAGTATTTTTAACAATTGGTAGACAAGAAATTGCAACTTTTGCACATTTACAGGAAATTTGGTTTTTAATGCGGATGATTGATCCACCAAATACTGATGTTGTCCTACCACCGGGATTAATTTTATGCGATCGCGGTCCCTTTACTTTAGAAAATGAACAGGAAATTTTACTCAAATACAATATAGATACCATTGTCAGCAAAAATAGTGGTGGTAATGCTACATATCCCAAAATTATCGCTGCCCGAAAACTAGGAATCAAGGTTGTCATGGTAAATCGTCCACTAGTACCCCCAGGAGAACAAGTTCCAGATGTGGAAAGTGCTTTGCAATGGCTATTGAACAAGTTAGAGATTTATAATCTTTATAATATTATTATTGATGTTCACTGAATTTCATATTTTAGATGTTTTACCTGGATTGATTCAACTCCCTTGCCCTCCATCTCATAAATCAACTGCCTCTCTTATGATTGGACACTTGAATTTACTATACAACTTGATGCTTGGTTATCTGCTATTACTTTATATGCTGTTAGCTTATATCAACAAGAAGATAAACTTCGAGTTTTTAATATAATAAATTCGATAGACTCGATATCTGATGTATGTGTTGATTGGGAATTTGATCAGCATGAATGTCAATTAAACTGGGAATAGTCCAATAATTCTCAAAAATCCAGATTTTTTCAAAAAATATAGTACAATTGTGATTCTATACAAAAATATCAATTATATAGTACAATAGTATTAACTAGCTATTGTCACTTAATAATTTGCAGGTCATAAAATGGTATCAGTTAATCCGTTAATCAAACCCTTTGTAAAGTGGGCAGGAGGAAAAAGACAGCTTGTGCCGACAATTCTAGCCAATCACCTCCCTAAAAATTATAATCTTCAAACCTACTACGAACCTTTTATTGGTGGAGGTGCGCTTTTGTTTAGTTTGCAACCTAAAAAAGCTGTTATTAATGACAGTAACGCTGAATTGATAAATTGTTATCAAATAATTAAAAATTCTTTAGATGAACTAATTGAAGATTTAAAAAATCACAAAAATGATGAATATTATTATTATGATATTAGAGACTGGGATCGAGAAAAGAGTTTTCAGTCTAAAACAGAAGTTCAAAGAGCATCTCGGATTATTTTTTTAAATAAGACTTGTTATAATGGATTATTTAGAGTTAATTCTCAAGGTCAATTTAATGTACCTTTTGGCAAATATAAAAATCCGAATATTTTAGATATAGCTGTTTTAAAAGCAGTGAATAAATATTTAAATGAAAATCAATTTACAATATTAAACTCTGATTTTCAACAAGCTCTTAAAGATGCAAAGCCAGGAGATTTTATATATCTTGACCCTCCTTATGATCCAATTTCAGAAACCGCTTCTTTTACTGGCTACGATGTTAATGGTTTCAATAAACAGGAACAAAGAAGATTAAAAGAAGTATTTGATGATTTAAATAGTAGGGGTTGCAATATTTTACTAAGCAATGCTTATACAGAATTTATCAAAGACTTATATAAAGATTATCCGCATACAAAAATATCAGCTATAAGAGCGATAAATTGTAATGGTAAAAAAAGAGGGAAAGTGGATGAGATTTTAGTAAAAAACTATGAGTGAGTGAAGAAGTTCCTAGCTTGGGTTACTTTTTCTTATTTGAGTCATAATTTTTGACTTTGTGAGTGTTTTTCATAATTTTATTACCCTCTTTTTCGGTTAAATAGCGATTTTTATGGAGCGTTTCGCTATTGCTCTTGTCCTTAGCCTTATTTATTAAGGTTTTCAGCTTAAGTTGACACCAAAGAGCAGTGCTAAACTCCCTAGGAAAGATATAGTTTTTTCCTTTAATAATCATTATAGCACTTCTCGGTGTTATGAGGTACAAGAACCCCACCCCCAACCCCCTCCCCGCAAGCGATGAGGGGGCTAAGATGTACCTCATAAGAGCGGAAACCGCTGTATCGTTAATTAGGGACTTTATTTTTTGGAAGTCCCTTAACAGTCAACTGTCAACAATCATCTTTTAATAACTGAGACAATCCTTAGAAATAGCAAAGGTTTCGCTCACAATTTCTGATGCTAATTTATCAGATTTAAGTAAAGGATAGTCCTGATTACTATGATGTTTATGCCCATTGGAGAATGACTGAGATTGTAAAGAAAGTCCCATTGCTAAACTAGGCATATAGATAATATTGTAATTTGCCACATCTTCAGAAGATATGCTCGCAAAGGACAGATTAAATAAGCTATGTAAAGGTAACTTATACAGGTCACGGTGGGGAATTAAAATTATTGTATCTACCCCTTCCAATTCTTGAATAATTGTGAAAATATTCAAGATATTTTGTAACTGTAATAGTTTGGATAGTGTTGCCGACTCTTGCCAATCTACTAACCAATGTTCAAATTCAATTAATCGTCTTGCCTCTTCTGGAATTGCTTCTATATCTTGTATGGGTGTAAACAATAAAATGGGTGATGGTGATTGATCTTTGATAATAAATGTGTGTAAAGCTGCTGGGCTAAGATGCCAATAAACTATGGCGGTGGAGGGATTAAGCAATTGTTGAATAGAGCTATAATCCCCAGTATAGAGTTGGTAATTTAAATCAGGAATCAACCACTTTAAACAATTATTTTTCCCCTGTTCAGCGATTTCCCAAGCTTCTACTAAATCTCCTGTATTTACAGCCAAATCAACTGCTAGTTGTCCTAAACCTGCAAACTTTAGTACCAGTTGTTTTTTATTATCATCAGCACGAGTGGACTGTGTGAGTAATTGTTGTAATAATTCAATCCCCCATTTTTGTAATTCCTGTGCTGCTACTGTTTCTCCTAAACAGACAAGCACTTTGGTCAGCAACTGCAAAATTTCTAAATGCAATTCTGGAAAATCTTCTGGTGTCAGCGTGGACAGTGCTAATTGGTATTCAGACATGGCATGATGCCAATAATCACGAGGTGCGGTTTCTTTTTTGCCCTGCTCGTAGTAAGTATTACCAACAGCTATATGTAGTCTTCCCCAACCTTCTGGGTGGGTATCTGGGCGAAGATGTTTCAAACCCTCTTGATAACTTGCTAATTTACCCTCATAGCCGCCTAAGTTAAGGGCTGGATTTGATGCAGAAATGCTACTAAATACAATTAGTGATGATTGCTGTGGGGTAAGATGACCAGCAGCCGCGCCCCTACCCAACCAAGCTTCCCAGTAGTCTAGTTTAATTTCTAAGGCCCTGTCATAGCAAGATATAGATTGTGCGAAACGGTCTAGGTAAAATAGGGCTACGGCTTGGTTATACCATGCGGGGTGGAAATCGGGTTTGATAGCGATCGCTTGTTGATAGGAGGCGATCGCATCTTCACGACGACCTAAGTTTTCAAAGGACACACCTCGATTATACCAAGCTAGATAAAATTCAGGTTGAATGGCCAGGGCTTGATCCCAAGACTCAATTGCTTCGGACCATTGTTTTAAACTAAATAGCACCACACCCCGGTCAATCCACACCTCATGATAATTTGGTTGAAGATCGAGGGCTTGATCATAACTAGCGATCGCCTCTGCATATTGCTCAACCACAGCTAAAGCTATACCCCGGTAGTACCAAGTTTCTGGATCTTGGGATTCAAGATTGAGAGCTTGATCATAACTCGAAATGGCTTCCCCGATTAAACCTAACTTGAGTAATGCTAAACCTCTGCTCGACCAAGCTTCTTGGTAAGTAGGTTTAATAGCGATCGCTTGATCAAAAGAAGCAATAGCCGTATCAAAATCTCCCAACTCTCCCAGAATACAACCCCGGCTATACCACACCCTGTAGAAATCAGGTTTAAGAGCCAGTGTTTGGTCATAAGCAGCAATCGCCTCGCTCAACCGTTGCAAGTAAAACAGTGTCAAACCCTGATTAAACCAATATTCGTAAGCTTGAGGTTGTATTTGACTTGCGCGTTCATACAAAGCCAACGCTGCTAACAAATCTCCAGCTTTAGCTTGTTGTAAACCTTCATAAAATAGACTTTCCGCCGGATTAGTAACAACTATTTGTGATGTTGACTGCTGAACAATTTGACTATCACGAATTGCCAACTCTGCCGCTAACTGCTGGACAAGTTGGTTACTTTGCTCCAACCGCACCGCCAACTCATCTAAAGTAGATGCTAAATGCGGTTCTAAATTCACCAAAGAATAGTCCTGGGTTTTCTCCCTTGAAGATTCTGGCTCTGGAATTACTTCCGCAACATTTTGGGAAAATTCCTCAATTCTATACTCATAACTCTGATAGTCATTTTCTGTCTTAGCTCTATTCTCAACAATATCTTCAGCTAAAGATTCATGACTTAACTCTAGAGACTCACCAGTAAAGAAATCCTCAAGCACTGGGGATGCTAACTGATTAGTCACACGTGACCCATCTTCATATTCCCAGAGTTGTTCCCCAAATTGGCGGAGCAATTCTTGACCAGGAGTATCTAACTCCTGGGCTGTTGGTATGGAAATTTCCCACTCCTGTGACTCTTGCTTACGCTCATATTCCTGGTTTAGATTCCGCCGTAATAGCTGCATCCCAATATCATGGGACAGGTTACTAACCTCACCAATCCCTAACTCACCCAGTTTTACCATGCGTTTGGCTAACTGGAGATTCGGTGCGGGGGAAGCCAGTAATTTGTCACCAAATACCAACAGCCAATTTATCCAACGGTCAACAGTAATTCGCGGTTCCATCCGCTGCAAATACTTCAACGCCCATTGTTGTCCTCGCGCTTGATGCACTCCTTCTAGTAGTTCGTTAAATAACAACTCTAGATCCGCGTTCGTGAGTTCTGGTGGTTGATCTGCCACCAGATTGCCTTGACTAGCCTGGGGATCACTTATCCCCAGACTGCCAAAAGGGTACTGTAAAAATCTGTTAAGCCACTGCAAGAGCCACCTGAACATCTGCCATTTTATTGGATTTTCTTTCTCATAGATTGTAGCTATCGTTGTGTCAAAAAAAATATTAATTACGGAATGGACTAGAAAACCTAATAGACCTACGTAAAAATATTGATAGCTACTTTAAACACATCACACTTAGTCATGAAGAAATTTTATTAAAAGTTCTTCTTGGTCCCCAGTCCTGATTATACAGAAGATTCATTCGATTCATTATACTGACTAACTAATACTTCAATAATCTCTTCTGGGTTATTTGTTTCAATTCCTAGTTGTTGGGAGATTTGCTCGCACAGGTTCTCATCCTGCTGCAACATAATCAACAATTCATCTAGAGTAACAGTTTTGTATTCCCCATCTGGTAAATTTTCTTCCGTATCGGCAGTTATTAAGGGATTATTCTCTACTGCATCGGGACCGTCATATTCCCAAACTGGTTCTCCTGGATTGCGTGTTAATACTTTCATGCCTATATCGTAGGACAGATTGCCGATTTCCCCAACCCCTAATTCACCAAGTTGGACTAATCTAGCTGCTAATTCATTATGGGGTTTAGAAGATGCTAATAATCTATCACCAAAACGATTTAACCATTCCAACCATTGTTCTGTGCTAACACGATGTTCAATGTTTTGTAACCATTTTTGCGCCCAAGTTTGTCCCTTGACTTGATGAACTCCTTCCAATAGTTCTGTGAACAGAAGTTCTAAATCTGTATCAGTTAGGTTTGGTACTAAGGGTTTGGGGACATCTTCTCGACCTGAACTGAGATTTTGTTTACCAGCAAATAAGCGCCGGAAAAATTTTTTAAGCCATTGAATTAGCCGCTTGAGCATCTGATGCACCATTAATGTTGCTTATTAAAATTTTAGCGGTGTCCGTGACTAGCTGCTATGTCTGATGAGAAATTGCCTGGAGTTGTTAGAATAATGAAACCCTAAATTTATCTGGGATATACGGATTTAAACCTGTCTCCATGTCTTACGAACCCCTGCACCATAAGTATCGGCCAAAGAGTTTTGCTGAACTGGTGGGTCAAGAGGCGATCGCTACTACCCTAACTAATGCCATTCTTTCAGCGAAAATCGCCCCTGCCTATTTGTTCACTGGCCCCAGAGGTACAGGAAAAACTTCTAGTGCGAGAATTCTCGCTAAATCTCTTAATTGTCTCCAAGGTAACCAACCAACTCCTTCACCCTGCGGCGTTTGTGAAATCTGTCAGGGTATTACTAAAGGCTATTCTACCGATGTAATTGAAATTGATGCTGCTAGTAATACGGGTGTTGATAATATCCGTGAACTGATTGAAAGGGCGCAGTTTGCCCCTATGCAGTGTCGGTATAAGGTTTATGTAATAGATGAATGTCTAACAGGAGATTCTTTGATTCTCACCGATGCTGGAATTATTCGCATTGACAACCCAAATATTCAAGGTCAGACAGTTCTTAGTTACAATGAATCCTCTGAAAAATGGGAATTTAAGAAAGTTGTCCGTTGGTTAGACCAAGGGGAAAAACAGACTTTAGTTATCAAAACTACTCACAGAGAAATTAAATGTACAAGTAACCATTTAATTAGAACTGATCAAGGATGGATAGCAGCAAAAAACGTAAAAGCAGGGATGAAGATACTATCCCCTGTGAATGTAGATGTGGCAATCTCATCTACAAATTTGGGATGGATTACAAATTTGGAGAAGGTCGAATCTGTTCACCTGGCTGGAGTTGAGCAAGTTTATGATTTAGAAGTTGAGGGTAATCATAACTTTGTAGCTAATGGATTATTAGTACATAACTGCCATATGTTAAGTACCGCAGCGTTCAATGCGTTACTTAAAACCCTAGAAGAACCACCTAAACACGTTGTTTTTGTTCTCGCCACAACAGACGCACAAAGAGTATTACCAACTATTATTTCTCGTTGTCAAAGATTTGATTTTAGACGAATTCAGTTAGAGGCAATGGTCAAGCATTTAACCCATATTGCCGCCACCGAAAGTATTAATATTTCTCATGATTCTCTGACTCTTGTGGGACAAATAGCCCAAGGGGGATTAAGAGATGCCGAAAGTTTATTGGATCAATTAGCTTTAGTAGCTGGGGAAGTGACACCGGATAAAGTTTGGGATTTGGTGGGTTCAGTCAGTGAAAAAGACTTATTTGGGCTATTAGAAGCGATCGCTCAAGATCATGCGGAAATAGTTCTCGACTCTACTCGTAAAATCCTAGACAGAGGACGAGAACCCCTGATTATTCTCCAAAATCTCGCCGCTTTTTACCGAGATTTCCTCATAGCTAAGATTGCCCCTAATCGTCAAGATTTAGTTGCTTGTACTCAGTCAACCTGGACATCATTAGTAGAATTTGCCCAAAAATTTGACATTAGCACCATCTTGCTAGGACAACAACACCTGAGAACAGCAGAATTACAACTAAAAAATACTACTCAACCCCGTTTATGGTTAGAAGTCACATTACTAGGATTATTACCCAGCGCCAATATTCAAATCCAAACTGCAAATATTCCCCAGCGAGTTAATCCCAATCCTCCACCCCCTGCTTATCCTCCTGCTGCTGCACCTCCAGCATATCCGCCCACAAATCACTACCCAGCTACTAATTTCGCACCACCACCCGCACCAGAACCTGTATCTGCACCACCAGCACAGCCAGTGGAAGAAGGTTCACAACATGATTTAACTCAACTTTGGCAACAAGTTCGGGGACACATTCAGCAGCTACCTACACAAGCATTGCTAGGTCAAATGTGCCATTTAATGGAGTTCAATGGTTCTATTGCCCGTGTAGGTGTAAAAGCAGTTTGGTATGACAAAGTAAAATCTTATCTACCTATCATTACCACAGCCTTTAGACAAACTTTCCAGCAAGAAATTCAAGTTACTTTAGAAAAAGCTACAACTGCAAACGCCACATCAACCAAAAGAAATCCACCACCACAAAATTCTCCTCCGGTTCCACAACCACCCCAACCTACATCCAATCAGCAAACCCCAGCCCCGCAACCCACACTACAGCCAGTATCTACAGTATCAACACCACCATCAGTAGCAGTCCAGCCTGAGCCTGTTGTTACCCATTCAGCACCAGTACAAACTGTTTCTCCGCCACCAGTGCAAGCATCTCCATCAAATTGGGATCATGATGGCGTAGTTAAAGCTGCGGAAAGTTTAGCGAAATTCTTTTCTGGAGAAATCATCCGTGTGACAGATGATAGTTTTCAACTATCGGATTCTGTTACTTCCACAGAAGCGCCTGAGATATATGAATCCTATGTTGATGATGAATACAGTTGAGAAATTTAAAGGTTTTTTGAACTACTCGCGGCAGTCCCTACTTACAGCACTTCTCGGTGTTATGAGGTACACAAACCCCTCCCTGACCCTCTGACAGGTGTAGGTTTTTTACATTGTCGTGAGGGCAAGACTTGGATGACTTGGAAGGACAGTGGACAAGGGAGAAAAACCGGACAAAATCAGATGCTCTTGGTAACAAGAACAGTCGGTCAAAATACCATTGTGCGGATC
>JANMEE010000138.1:0-7390 GCA_031376645.1 Dolichospermum sp. OTE_75_concoct_329_sub
CAAAATAAGAGCCTTGATAATTTTTGGCAAAAACGGCAAAAATAAGCATACATAAGCGTTTCGAGGAAAAGGTAATTTAGAATCTAAAACCCTTATCCTACCGTCAATACATTTAAAAAATCCTTGTCGGAAACCTTTAAGAAATTTTTAAGGCTGATTGTTTTTGCCAAGCCTAGCGAGAAACGGGAGTTCATGGTTAAAGCATTATCATCTCACCCTCGTAATTTGGCTACAGTATTGAATTAAATTTTCTATTAATCAGTTCACATCAGTAGACTTTAAATAGGGCTTGCTGAATAAATGTGAAACCTAGAGAAATCAAAGGTTTGACGGTGATAAACAGGAAAATATGTGCAAGGTTTTTGAAGGGTATACCTGAAAAAGTGTGCGTTTTAGGTCTGAGAAATCAAAAAATTTAGGGATAACAGATAGCCCAAACTCTTGCTTCTTGCTTCTTGCCAGCCCCCACGAAAAGACTTTTTCAGCAACCCCTATGTAATGTTTTTAAAATATTCATTATCTAACTTAAAAAATAAAAAATAGGCACTGGGGAAGTAGTTCCCCAATACCCAGATTTAAAGTAATCAAAAACTCAAGCAGTAATCTTAAAACAGAGTTAGTTGCACACCTGCTACCTTCTTTAGACTGCTAGGAAAATCATGAATTTTGTTAATTGTGCTAGATGCAGGAGGTTGGAAATTAATAGGTTTGATAGTCGTGATAACTTGAGAAATATCACTAATCCATTCGATATCTTCCGTGCTGCGACTAAACAACTTATCTACTATTCCTGGGTGAATATGGCATTCTTGAATACACCTTTCATCATTTAGCCAGAAATCATCATCACTATCTTCACCATTCTCATCATTAGAAGATAATTCTGATGTATCCAAAGCAGCTTCATCTTCTTGTAAAATAGCATCAATTTCCTGCAATCGGCTGGAGACATCATCAATCTTTTCTAAATGTGGAAAAGATTGTCCTACAAGAGATTCCAATCTTGCTTTTTCAACCTTGGCATTTTCCAATTCTTCCTGCAATCTTGGTAGATATTCCGGTAATGAATCTATCATAGTATCAAGACTGATTAAAGGATGAGAACGTTGAAACTCAATACTTCCTTTTTTGTTGTCAATAACCCAGGGGAAATAGTATTCATTTCCACAACATTTGATGTAAACACCTAACTTATTATTACCAGGACGATAATAAGCGTACACATCAAAACCTCGGTAATCAGCAACCTTTCTTGTCGAAGTATTTTGATTCTGGAAAATCTCTTTACACTCCAGAGATATTCGTCTAGAAATTTGCGCTGCTTTGATTTCCTTGAAAACTGGCTTGATTATTTTCAAATCTTCCTGAAGCCAGTCAATCTTGCGTTCTAAATCTTGAATTTTGCGATTCCAGTTATCTATATTCCAACCCAAACTAAATTGTTGTCTTTGATGACTCCTTTGTTGAATGAGTAGAGAATTCAACTCACTACGCAAATTAGACTCCTCAATTAACAGAGAATTTCCTGTAGCCATTGACTTAATTTGAGCATAGGAATAAATCCCTTGATCACAATCTTCAACATTATCCAAATCCTCACCATTGAGGAATTTAGCAGTCATTTCCTGTTTCCATTGCAAAGTTTGCCATCTGAGAGCATCTAGACGTTCAGTAATATACCTAAATATCCACACAAAAGGTAGGGTAAAACCCATAAATTCCCCATTTCCCTGCCTGATACCTCTCCCCTCACGTTGAGTTAAGTCGGAAGGTCGCCAAGGGGCATCTAGATGGTGTATAGCCCATAATCCGCGACGGTGGACATTGCAACCAGTACCTAATTTCTTTGTGCTTCCCAGTAAAATACGCACCGTACCAGAATCAATTAACTCAAATAGTTTAGTCCGTTTAGATTTATTAAAATCATGAACAAACGCAATTTGTGATTCTGGAATTCCTAATGCTATAAACAGCATTTTCAAATACAAATAGGTACTGTATTTATCTGGTTTAGGAATACTAGCATCACAGAATATTAATTGAGTTCCCTTAACAGTATTCGTCAGTTTCCAAATTTGCCAACTATTCCAAACACACTCATGTAACTTACTGATATCTGCTTCTTTAGTTTCTCCCAATAAGCGCATAGTTAAAGCAGCTTTTGTGAGATCCGTCGTTACCTTCAGCATATTATCAATGCTGGGTGCAACTTGCCGAGTGTAAATTTTCTCAGACCTTTTGAGAGCATCCCTCAGAAATTGTAACTGTGCTGGAGATGGGTCTACAACAACATCAATAAACTTAGGTTTGGGACGTTTTAAAACATCACCAATGTTATCATTTGTGCGGAGGTCAACAAATTGATCCATCAGCCCTCGGAGAGCTTGGATATTGCAGAAACTCTTAAACCGAGTTACTACTTTATATTTACCACTAGCAGTAACTTCAGCCGAAGAAGTAGGTTCGGCAAATTGACTAGCCCATTCATCGAAAGTTTCTATTCCCAATTCTCGTAATTTAGGAAGTTGAAACATCCGCATCCAATTAAATAATTCTGCCATAGTATTGGACAGAATTGTACCCGTTGCACCAATTACTTTTCCTGTGAATTGGGAACAAGTTTCTGTGAGCATATCTCCCAGAATATGCAGAATCTTCATGTAGGTATCACTAGCACGTTGACTCCAATTTTTGGGAATACCTCTGATGTTGTACATCTTGGTAATAATCGAGAGATTCTTAAATTCATGAACCTCATCTATCACCAACATATCTGTCAAATTATCAAAATCAATGTGATTGTCTTTTCTTGTAGATGCTGTTACCTTGTTGATTTTATTTTCTAGGCTTTTTAACGCCTTTTTCAATTGTTTAGTAGTGATTCTGTCGTTTGACTCGTTTCTCAAGAAAGCTTGGAGAATTTCTTTTTCTTGATTGTGAAAAGCTAATTGATAATCCTCCGATAATGCTAAACTGAAGAATTGGGAATGAGTAATGATAGTGCAATCAAAATCCCCTGTTTGAATGGCAGCAGTGAAGATTTTTCTCCCTTCGGCATCTAACTTATCAGGAACTAATAAGTTTGCCATTGGATAGAGATATCTAAAACTCTCTTCAATTTGTTTTTCAGTGCCATTCAACACAACTAACATTGGCTTATTAGCTAATCCTAACCGCCGACATTCCATGATAGATGCAATCATGGTATATGTTTTACCAAGTCCTACATCATGGGCTAGAAAAGTGGCATTTTCTTCAAGGATTCTAGAAACACCATCTAATTGCCAATAGTTCAATTGCACATGAGGATTACTACCTGGAAGCTGGAGGTAATTACCATTATATTTTCGAGCAGAGAAAACATTAATTTGTGTATTGTAATATGTATACAATTCCACACATCTTTGTTGATTCTCCCAAATCCAATTTCTAAAAGCAAATTTGATGACTTCTAATTTAGCTCTGGCTTCTTCTGTTGCTTCATTAGATGCTAAAGTATTAATGGTATCCTTGCTTTCGTAAATAATGATTCTGGGGTCTTGACGATTTAATCCTTTTTCCAAAAGTTTGGCACTATCTATATAACTTGTGCCATATTCTGTAAGGTCATCAGAATTCCCTCCTATTGTCCAAAAAGATGTACTAGATGAAGTAATGTGAGATATCGTTACTTTAATTTTCAATATCTCTTTCGCAAACTGCTGGTAAATTTCTGGTTTAATCCAGTTTGTACCCAACATTATGTGAATTTTCTTGTTCAAGATTTTATCTTTTTGGGAATCTGTGAGAGAATTCCAATCAATATTTGATGTTTCTAGACAAGCAAGTTTGATATCTTCTGTAGCATCTGGCAGCATTGGTAACGGTTGAACTGCTTTGAGTGCTTCTATGTTTTTCGCTAAACTAGCTGCAATCGCTTCTTGCAGTTTTCTGTAAACGTTACCAGATAAATATTGAGCAGCAAGTTCCCATTTCTGGTTAATTGGATTATAAAAGATGAGATTATCAGCATCGAGTTCTTGAATAATTTCTTCTGGAGTCAGATTGCTAATTTCTGAGATATAATCCAAATCTAAGCAACCTTTGATATTCAGCGAATGTGTTAAAGCATCTTGGGCTGAATTAACTTTTGTGGGAGTAGAATATGAACGACAGACTCGTTTAGAGAAAATATCAGCTAATTTGTAATTGCTCTTTTCTAGAGTTCTGACTAAATAATAGTTGGGGTCTTTACCCAGATGGATTAGGTTGTGTTTACTATTTATTCTCCCCCATTTACGAATGAATGAGTTGTAGCTGTTTTTAAGTTCTTGTTGGAGTTTTGTTAATTCCTCATCATTTACTGTTTGTTGGGCATTGATGACTTTTATTAAACAACTACGTAGCTGCCAAAAATCCTCAATTCGATTTCTCTCTACTGTTTCTACTAAAACTAAATGGCTTTTTGCTCTTTGATAAATTTGATTTTCATGAATACAAAAAGCCATTTCTTTAATATGTTGCAGTTCAGGGGGAACTAACAGAAGCTCTTCAGTTTCCTTTCTAGGAGAGTAGTTAACATTTAGAGGTATTTTGCACAGGGATTCAGATAAATCTCTGCCGTCATCTAATAGAGCAAAACCTTCACCGTACAGTTTATTAATGCTTGGTGTACCTAATAAGTGATGTACATGAGGATAGATTCTCTGTTGTAAATGTGTGTATTGGGGAGATTTTTGCAGTTGGTTTTGATAATATTTATCAAAACTTCTGCCTTGAAATTCACTCAAGAAATATTCGTTGAGATGAGCTTTAGTTTTTTCACCTTCATTACCCCAATCTTGAGGAACAATTTGCACTTCTTGAGTATTTATCCATTTTGATGTATTAGCATGACGAGGATTTTTGACTTTTTGAAAGATTAGCAGAATGGGGCTAACTTGAGTTCTAGCTATGGTGTTAAATACTCCACTAGGAAGTCTTATGGCTGTTACCAGTTCTAGTTTTTGTCCTAACCAAGCTCGGAATTTTTGAGAACTGGGAGCATCTAAAGCGTAGGTAGAAGTAATGACTGCAATTAACCCTTCTTCTCTCACTAAGTCGGCAGATTTGGCTAGAAAATAGTTATGGATGCTGACTCCTAGAAAGTTATATTTTGAGTCATTTACTCCATAGTCACCAAAGGGAAAATTCCCACATACCAAATCAAAATATCCTTCGGGGAAGCTGACTTTTTCAAAGCCCTGATTATAGATTTGAGCTTCGGGATATAAATGTTTGGCTATAGTAGCGGGTGTTTTATCTAATTCAATTCCAAATAGTTTTGAGTTGCAGCGTATATCCTCTGGTATTAATCCAAAGAATAAACCAGTACCGCAAGCTGGTTCTAAGATTCTGCCTCCTGTAAATCCTATGCGCGATAGCATTTCCCAAATACTACGGATGATTTTTGGTTCTGTATAATGGGCATTTAATATGCTACTGGCAGCGTTATTGAATTCATCTTGATTCAGTAAAGTTAGCAATTCTTTTTGTGCTTTAGCAACCCATTTGGTTTGTGGATTTAAGCTAAATATTTCAGGTAAACAACCCCATCCGTTGAATTTGGCTAATGTTTGTAGTTCCTCTTGGTTGGGTAAGTCATTGAGTGTTTGTAGAGTAATAATTGCCTGTTTGTTGTTTTCCCATCTTTGTTGGGGTGTGGCTTTTAATTCTGATTCTATTGTTGAATTGATTGTAAACATATACCATTGCCAAAAAATAGTTTTGGTAATGGGCGCATAGCGCAAATTTACGATTTAAATATGTTATAGATATTCGCATTCAAGTCAAGTATGGGCAGTAATAATTGAACGCAGATAAACGCAGATGATTTGGGAGCATCCCAAATGTGTAAGTTTATTTTTTGTCTGATGTCAAGACATGAAATGAACTAACCACGAAGGAGCGAAGGACACGAAGGTAAGAAGCAAGAAGAGAGTTTTCAGATACTTATTCTGCTTTTTTGTAAAATTGTGATGATTCCGATGATTTTGTACTTCATTAGACTAGGAAATGCTATATGTGCATCTTTAAAGTCAAATGATATCAGAGAAAAAATATAGCTTACATTCATTAGTAAGCCATATCATTTATAAATAATTTGTGAACATTTATGGTTGAAAAAATTACATTAACAGGTTGAAAAACTTGAGAATTTGAATGTTGAACAGTATTAAATATGTCTCCAAAAGTTCTTACTAATTGTTTTTAAGCTGATAACTTTCCTGTTGTTACCAGATTCTGATGTATTTTCACCTTGAACAGATTCATTTCTTAATAAAGAGTTTAGTAGTGATAGTTGGTGGTCTACGTCTCCTACATGACGGTATATTAAGGAGGGGATTATTTTCATGCCCAAAGGTGTAGGAACAATTTTGAGATATTGGTTTAATGTCTCTAAATAATTGCTATTGGCAAATTGTCTTTCAGCTACATAAGGACGTAATATCTCTAGTAATTGGATAGCTTTTTTAATTTCCGAAGAATCAGAAGTATGATCAATTTGAGGCTGGCTTTCTCGGTAGCCTTTCATTTTCTTTTCAGCAACGAGATTGTGAAATTTAGAAACTGCTTGTTGAAAATTACCAAAAGCGTGAACTTTCTGTTGAGATTTGTACCCTACTCGACCCCATTCAACAGTTAAATTTTCTTGCTCAACTTTGGCACTCCAGAACTTATTGCTATTCTGGGCAGCATCTACGAATACTAAATATATTTCCATAATTGGCCTAGTGATATTTCATGGTGTGGTTGTCAGCTAAATACTTGAATTAGTGGTGCAGTGAACGATAGCTGCTCAACGGATGTCATAGTTTCATTCAGGAAGTTGTAAGGACTGGTAGAACGCTGTTCTAATTGCTCCAAAAGTAAGCAATATTACTTATGATTCAGGCACTTGCAATTAACTTCGCAATTTGCTAAGATTATTCCATGCAAAATCTAAAGCCTGACTTCTTCCTATTAATTAAGCAAGGCTTTTAGTTACTGAACATGAAATCAGGAGAAAAGATGATGAAAAGCATTTTTATTTGTATACGAGGAAGACCTGATTATGCGAATTGTTACCAAAACCAGGCTCAAGAACGCTTGTGAAAAGCATCCAGACGCTCAAGCAAGTATACAAACCTGGATAAAACTTGTAAAATTGCAAGAATGGAATAGTTTTATAGATGTTAAAACTACTGTACCTTTTGCACCTGACCAAGTTAAAAACTTTGTCATTTTTGATATTGGAGGAAACAAATACAGATTGATAACCTGTATCAATTATAAGAAGAAAGCTATATATATTCGTGACTTTCTTACCCATGCAGAATATAGTAAAGATAACTGGAAAAATGACGAATGGTTTGATAGCTAACCTGAAATA
>JANMEE010000161.1:0-18509 GCA_031376645.1 Dolichospermum sp. OTE_75_concoct_329_sub
ATTTAGAGCTTTTTTGTGAATAATTAATGATTTGTTTTTTTGAACAATAAAAATATATTATCTCTCATTCAACAAAACTATAATTGATCAAAAAACATCCTGTTAATCCTTTAATCCTGATTCAGACAATTAAATTAGTCAGAATCAGGATATCCAGGATTTGAGGATTAACAGGATGGCAATTTAGAGATTTTCTGTGAATAGTTAATAATTTGATTTTTTGAACAATAAAAATATACTCTCTATCATTGAATAAAACCATAAATTATCAAAAAACATCCTGTAAATCCTGATTCAGACAATTAAATTAGTCAGAATCAGGATATCCAGGATTTGAGGATTTGTGAGACAATTTCTTTATTGAATTAGAAATAATTATTAAATCTATGAGCAATCAATCTACTATCCCAGTCATTGTCAACGGTGCTGCTGGTAAAATGGGACGTGAGGTAATTAAAGCAATAGCCCAAGCATCTGATTTGACTTTGATGGGTGCAATTGATACGACTCCCGAACATCAAGGTAAAGACGCTGGGGAACTAGCGGGTTTAAGTGAACCCTTAGAAGTACCAATTACCAATCAATTAGAACCCATGTTGGGGTATGTAGCTGGAGAAAGACAGATGCAACCGGGGGTATTAGTTGATTTTACCCATCCTGATGCAGTGTATAACAATATTCGCAGTGCGATCGCCTATGGGATTCGTCCAGTTGTTGGTACAACCGGTTTAAGTCCCGCACAACTCCAAGAATTAGCGGATTTTGCTGAAAAAGCCAGCACAGGTTGTTTAGTTATTCCTAACTTCTCCATTGGTATGGTACTACTGCAAGAAGCCGCTGTCAGAGCTTCCCAGTATTTTGATCATGTAGAAATTATCGAACTTCATCATAACCAAAAAGCTGATGCTCCTAGCGGTACAGCCATTCAAACTGCTCAATTATTAGGCGAACTGGGTAAAACTTTTAACGCTGCTATTGTCGAAGAAACAGAGAAAATAGCGGGAGCTAGAGGCAGTTTAGCAGATGAAGGGATTAGAATTCATAGTGTCCGCTTACCAGGACTAATTGCCCACCAAGAAGTAATTTTTGGAGCAGCGGGTCAAATTTATACCTTACGTCATGATACCAGCGATCGCGCTTGTTATATGCCAGGAGTATTATTAGCCATTCGCAAAGTTAACCAGCTAAAGTCATTAGTATATGGATTAGAAAAAATTCTTTAAAATTGCGATTTTCCCATCTAAAAGCCAAAAGCCAAAAATATGCTCGTTCCCTTAACTCGCCAAAAATTTGAACAAATCATCCCCTTGGTTGCCTCTGGACCACAATATAAATACTATTGGGGGAAGTTAAGCAGTTTTTTGCAGCGGATACTAATTTCCGTAGTTACTTTAGCTGTGCTACTGCTCATCCAATTCTTGTTTAGGTTGGAATTTGGGTTAATCTTCTTTTTTGGGGTATTTGGGGCTTTCTTTTGGCTTTGGTATCCCATATTCCAAGCAAGTATCCGCAATGGAAAATGCCGCCGTTACAAATACAGTGGCTTCTTCCGGGGACGAGTGCTAGATTGGTGGATCACAGATCGGTTAATGGGTAAACAGGAAACTGTTAATGGCAAAGGTGAGTTAGTAATCATCGAAAACCGCGAAAAGCGGATTAACTTAGAAATAGGTGACGACACAGGATTTAGTGTTGAGTTTGAAGCCCCATTACGCAACGCACACAAAGCCATTGCTCGTGGTCAAATAGCCGAAATGGTGGTAATGTCAAATAGTTCTGATTTAAGTACAATTGCAGAATTTACAGATATATATATTCCTAGCCGTGACTTATGGGTAAGTGATTATCCTTATGTTCGCAAAGACTTTTTTAATGAAGTTAGTGTCCGCTTGCGTGCAGACCAGGAAAGAAAACCCCGCCGCCGTTCACAGAAAGACACAAAGATAGGGAATAGGGAATAGGGAATAGGGAATAGGGAATTTATTCCCACCGCGGGTGTGGAAGCCAACGGATAAGTAGGGGCGTATTGCAATACGCCCCTACTTAGGGCTTGCTGAAAAAGTGGAAACCTGTTCCTACCCCCCAATCTTCAACCCCCTGTATTCCGATCTTGTCCATAGGCTTGCCAAGCCAAATCCACTAAGCCGTCAACAATGGCAGCAGCGACGACTGCGTTACCCTTGCGACCTTCAATAGTAATATAAGGAACTAGGGATTCTTGCAACCGTTCTTTTGCCGTTTCTAAATTTATAAACCCTGCTGGAGTCGCAATTATTAAAGCGGGTCTAATTTCTTCAGCTTCAATTAATTCAACTAGTGCAGTTAATGCTGTTTGTGCTTGACCAACTACAAATATCCCCTCTGGATAACGCCGAGCTAGAGTTTCAATGCCCCAAGCAGCACGGGTTTTTTCTTTTTGGGGACGTGTTATTGCTTCCATACTGCAATACACTGGATTGGCAAATGTATTTTGAATATCATAGGATATACCTGCTTGTACCATTGGTGCATCTACCACAATAGTAATTCGTGCAGCTAACGCGGCTGCTCCAGCTTGTAATGCGTGTTCTGAAAATCGAATTAAGGATTGATATTCAAAATCAGATGTAGCATAAATTATGCGACGGACGATTTCATACTCTGCTGGTGAAAAAATATGATCACCAATTTCACTATCAATAATTGCCAAACTTTGAGCATCAGTCACGTGCCATTCCATTGCTATTTAGCTTTTTAATATATTAGTTCTCAGTTTATCAGTCTTTGGGATCAGGAAATTTGGGATTTTGAACTAGTACCGCTTTCTCGGAATTAAGAATTTAGAATTTAGAATGAATACAGCATAAGCTTTTTGTCAGATTCGAAATGGTTCATTAACTTACGCCGGACTGTACTAGTAATATTTTAGTTGTCTAAAAGCCAAAATTCCCTTTCCTAATCCCCCAAACTGTGGTGAAAACTTTTCAGGATTCAGCGCCGGAGGAAGGCCGACTAAACATGGGGGATAAATAAGCTACTAAAGCACCAATGACAAAGGCGGAAATATTACGAACTAGAGGCAGCCAATCGCTTGTACGGGTAATAACTGGAGCAATACCGAAGGCAATAAATAAAATTCCCCATAAAGGTGAGAAAATTAATGCCCATTGCCAACCAAGTATTTTCTTGTCACCACGGGACTGACCCGCAAAACCACAAATAATCCCACCAACTGCGGAGCTAACAAGGGTGAGTATCCATTGTTCTCTAGGTAAGCCAGGAACGACGTTACAACCACCTTTGAGTAAGCAACCTTTGACTGAATTTAGGGCTTGAAGAATGGCTTGATCTTCTCCTTCTTCCCGCACAAAGTATAAGTTACCAAAGCGGGTTTGTAGTTCAATCCAGAAGGTGCGGGGTAAGAATTCATAAACCGCATCACCAACACTAAAGCTGAGAATATTGCCTCCACGGGCATCTGCTACCAAGAGAATGCTTTTATCATCTAAACCCCAATATTTAATAACTGCTCTCCCTGGAGTCCGGTCGTATTGGGTTAAGACACGCAATTTCCAGCCGGTATCAGTTTCAAATTGTTCTAATTCTTGAACTAGCTTTTTTTCTTGGGGGTCAGGGAGAGTTTTTGCTAAATCTACTACTGGTGTTACAAAGCTGGGTAGTAAATCGGGATTTTCATAAGCTAGGGCAGATGGGGAATTAATTGCCCAAATCGAGCCAATAAAGCAAAATACGGCAATTGATACTAAAATTCTTCGCCAAAAACACAGGTGCATGAACGTTTTTATACTATTATCAACAGGAGAATGTAACAAATGCTTTTTAGAGCGTGTTTGAAAAGTTATGATTGATGTATCAAATATTTTTTACCCCACCCTAACCCTCCCCTTATAAAGGGGAGGGAACTTGATTTTCCGGTTTCCCCCAAATACATCGGGGGGATTAAGGGGGGTAAAAAATCACAACTTATTACTTTTCAAACATCCTCTTAAAGCGTAATGTAAAAGTGATACTTCTTTACACTTCTTTACTTTACTCTAATATTTGGGATCTCAACAAAACCTGAGAGGAAATTGGGACGGGTGAATATTTTGTTAAACAGAATTCTTCTTCAATAGACATCTTGTGAAAACGAATGTGGAGACGTTCCATGGAACGTCTCTAAAAGGGTTTCAGGTAACACATATTTAATTTCTCCCAGATGTCTAATGATGATTTGTCATTGATTGGTAAACGTTTTTGCATTTCTCTGAGTGGTTTTTTTTGGAGCTAGACTTTTCCAAGCAGCTTTAAAGCCGACTAAGACGCTACGGGTGCTGATTTGAATATTTTCTGCTTGTTTTTTGGCGCTATCTAGGCTGTGATCCAATTGTTTGACAACTTGACCTGCGCTTTTGACACCTTCACCAACATCATCGGTTAAGTCTGTTATTTCTAAGCTGGTATTGCGGATAGCATTAAGAGTGGGTGGTAACTCCCGTGAAAGGGTATCAAAGAATTTTTCGGCACTGCGAGCAGCACGGGCTAATTCCTGCAAAGCGGGTATGGCTGCCACCAAAACGGCTGTTAGGCTGGCAGCAACTAAGAGGATGGATAGTCCCAGCCAAAATAAAGGGTCAATCACGGTTATGCCATTTATGAACGTTCTAATTTTTCAGTCAGAGAATCGGTATTGTCTGCGTTGCTGCTGACATCAACAGTATTTTGTTTATTTAAATATTGGCTTTCGCGCTGGGTAGCATCTATGCCTACAGCGATCGCTTCCCGTAATCTATCTACGGTTTCATCCCAGTTTTCTAAGGTACTAGTGGAAAGACGATCTGCCTGAATTTGGACGCTGGTAGTGATATCTTCTGCTAATTCGGGGATAGCATTGGCGGATTTTTTAATTAGTTTACGGGTTTCGCGTCCTGTGCGCGGAGCAACTAATAAACCTGCTAAAGTACCGATGGCTGCTCCCAGCATCAAACCACCAATAAAGATTCCAGAACGGTTATTAGACATTTTTTAATTTTTCTACTCGATAAAACTTAATCTTATATACTCTTGCTATATCTTAGCTATAAGTTGCCACCTTCTTAGCTACCAGCCAAAGATGAGATACAGCATATTTCACACATACTACCTTTCCTGGCGCATGACAAGAAATTTTTAATGGTTGTGTTTTTACATCATCTTTGACAAGTTTGGCTTGATAAGTGTAGTGACTACCAGAAGGTTGTTCAAAGCTTAATTCACCCAGAATTGTCTGATTATCTAGGCTTTTTTCGAGAATTTTTCCGGTTACTTGATAGTTAAACCAATCCCATCCTAAGCGCAGCATCAGTTCTTTTTCCAAAATTTGCAGCGGATTTGGTAAGATTCCCCAACCACGATAGACTTTATTCAAGCATTGTATATCCCCAGTGTGGGTGAGAATTGATTTAAAAGTATCTTGATCAAGAAGTCCGTAATATCTGCCTTGAGGAAAATCTATAGCTGTGGGAGCAAATCTATGTCCCCCAAAATGACTTGATTTCCAAGTTCTGATGTCATTTAATTGTAAATCAGCAATCGTATTTTGAGAGTAAAAGTAAAAAGGATTGCCATATCTAGCACAACATTGATCATGGCTACCATGAGTACATATTAATATATCTCTGGTGATCCTGGATTCTATTTCATAATCAACAGTTACACCTGCTAACCATTTACTAACAACTCCTGCTACTTGTTCAATATTTGGTAACTTAAATTCTTGTTTTCGGTATCCTTGGCTTAATCCCTCTTGCTGCTGATAAATTAATAAGGTTGTTTCCCCTACTTTATGGGATTCATCATTGGCAACTAGTAAAAACTGAATTGGTAGTTTAGCATTTTGGATCTCTTCTACTAAACTTCGTAAGTTATCTGGAACCCATTTAGAGTTAAAGGCTTCATAAACCCAAGGGGTAGGACATTCTACTAAAATATAGGTTTGGTAGTTGGTGGCAGTACCAATTATATCTTCTGCTATTTCTCGTGAATTATCTGCACAAAAAAATTTGTTCATTTATACTTACTCAAGTGGAGATTTTATGGACAATGGTTTGGAACAATTTAGTTAAGCACTTAATAAAAATCTTGTTTTTTAAAATGCCTCTGGTTAAATAAATACTTTTAAAGAAAGATCCAATAAGTTAAAATACAGCATTTTTTTAGCTTTTACAGGAATAATCATTGGAATATTTGGGGCTAATTTATGACTTGCTTGATAGGTATGATCAATCCTCACTTTTAACTGTTGAATTTTTAGCTTTACATAATCTAAATAGAATTTTCTATTTTTTGTCTGTATACTCCGTGGCATAGATTCACTAGTTGGCAAATTATATCTTAATTTATTCATATTGCGAAATATTCTCAATTATTTGCAAAAAAATATAAAGCTATAAGACTTTATTTTCAGTTGATCAAGTATTTTGAGTTTAGCCTAACCCAACATAATTATTAAAGCAACTATTTATATAATTTAGGTAAATTCTCCAAAAATACATATTTGTATTAATTTATTGTTCACGAAATTTAACAATCTCTATTATTTAACCAAAATTTATGATGATCATCATAGAATTCACAAATGCAATAAATTACGTTATATATATAACATAAGGATTATTAATGCAAAAATATTTTATATCCAAATAGTGAAGACGGTTTCACTATGAACTATAGCAAAATGGTTATTAAGTAATAATGGTGAATGCTTGATAGTTTGTTTTGTAAATTCCCTATATCTTAATTATATGACATTAATCTTAGCTTTGGATTTTGGCGGGACAAAATTGGCAGCAGCAACAGTCAAGAATGGTGCAAAGGAGTGGTTGGATTATGAATCACGGTTTTCTCCTACAAATGGCGATGCTTTGACTGATCTAGAAATCATGCGATCGCTCATTGATTCTGTGTTAAGAGGAAGGAAACCGGATGCTATTGGTGTCAGCTTTGGTGGTCCAGTGGATGCCACAACTGGCTTAGTTCGACTATCTCATCACGTTCCTGGCTGGGAAAATATTCCCCTTAAACTAATTCTGGAAGATGATTATGACGCACCCGTCAGTATAGACAATGATGCTAATGTTGCTGCTATTGGTGAGCATCGCTTTGGGGCTGGACAGGGATATGATAGCCTATTTTACATTACTATTAGCACTGGTGTAGGTGGAGGCTGGATACTTGACGGTAAACTCTGGCGAGGTGCATTGGGAATGGCTGGAGAAATCGGCCATATGGTAGTTGATCCTAGAGGTCCTTTATGTTTATGTGGAAAACGGGGATGTGTAGAACGGTTGGCTTCTGGTCCCTACATGGCGCAAAATGCCCGGGAAATGTTGGAGAATGAACCACCCAGCACAAATGCCAGAGTCAGAGGCGACGTACTTAGATATTTGACAGGCAATGATCTTAACTTACTTACAGGTAAAGTCGTTAGCGCCGCAGCAGCAAACGGGGACGAAATAGCACAAGAAGTATTATACAGGGGTGCTTGGGCTTTGGGAGTAGGTATTGGCAATGTAGCCAACCTCATGAATCCCCAACGCTTTGTTTTAGGTGGTGGTGTCACCAAAGCTGGGGATAATTTCTGGACTGTGGTACGGAAAGTAGCTAGGGAAACAGCACTACCAGAGGTGAATTTTGAGGTTGTGCGGGCATTGTTGGGTGATGATGCACCATTATGGGGGGCTGTTGCTTTGGGTTCGAATGTGTTGGATTAAGGAATTTGCGGGTAGACAAACAAATTTAACCTCCACATTGATGATAAAAGATTGGGGATTTAATGTAGGGGTAGCGCCCCCGCTGACAGGTGTAGGTTTTTTACAATTGGGTTTTATGCGGGACTTGGAAGACAAGGAAGGAAAGTAGACAAGGAAGTATAAAGAGAAAGAACCGGAAAATTCTGCCCGATATGTTCCCTATCTTCATGGGTTTTAATTCTTCTTTGTCCTTCTTCCTTGTCCACTTTCCCTCCTTGTCTGCCAAGTCTAGCCCCTATTATAAATCTCAATGTAAAAAACCTACACCTGTCAGTAGCGCCCCCGTGCCTACCCCGGATTGAGGGCAACCACAGGGGGTTTGCCCCTACCTAATTTATTGGTTTAGGTATTTTCAAGATTATTAAATATTTGCTTGTTGTCTTTGATAAAGTGACCAATACAAACCTTTTTGTTTTAAGAGTTCTAAATGGGTCCCTTGTTCAGCTATTACACCTTTTTCCATTACTAATATTAAATCGGCTCTTTTGAGGGGGGCAAACCGGTGGGCAATTAAAAAGACGGTGCGGTTAGAGGAAACGTTTTTGAGGTTTTGTAATACTTGTTGTTCGGTTTCACTATCTAAGGCACTAGTGGCTTCATCTAATATGAGAATTGGTGCAGAAGCAAGAAATAATCTGGCTAAGGCAATCCGTTGTCTTTGTCCTCCAGATAATGCTGTACCTCTTTCTCCAACGTTATTTTCATAACCATAAGGTAGTTGACTAATGAAGTCATGGGCTACTGCTAATCTGGCTGCTTCGACAACTTGTTCTGAGGTAATATCTGGATTTCCTAATGTGATATTTTCCAAGATTGAACCATTAAATAAAAAGTCTTCTTGGAGAACTACAGCAATTTGTTGGCGTAAAGATGCTAAATCAGCACTTTTGATATCAAATCCATCAATTAAGATGCGTCCTGATTCAATTTGATACAGTCTTTGAATAATTTTAGAAAGGGTACTTTTTCCTGAACCGCTCCTGCCGACAATACCGATAAATTGTCCTGGTTCAACGTTAAAAGAAATTCCTTTTAATACTGGTTCAGTGTTGGCATGATAGCGAAAGAAAACCTGTTCAAAATTAACTTCACCTTTAAGAGGTGGTAATACTAAACCTGTCCCTGCTTCTGTTTCTGGTGCGGCGTTGAGAATGTCACCAATTCTATCTACTGATAATAGCACTTGTTGGAGGTTTTGCCACAATTGCACTAGCCGTAATAGGGGGCTTGTGACTCTTCCTGATAACATTTGAAAAGCGATTAATTGACCAATTGTCAGTTGATGATCAATTACTAATTTTGCCCCAAACCACAGAATGATTAATGTAGAAAAGTTAGTGAGAAAATCACCAATATTACTACTAATATTAGATGTAGTTGAGGCTTTAAAACTGGTGCGGATAAAGCGGGCAAATAAGCCTTCCCAACGTTCTCTAGCTACTGGTTCTGCTGCATGAGCTTTGACTGAATGGATACCAGTAATTGTCTCTACTAAAAATGATTGACTGTCCGCACTCCGGTTAAAGGTTTCATTTAACCAATTTCGCAAAATTGGGGTGGCGATAATGGTTAAAGTCGCAAATAATGGTAATACTGCTAAGGCTACAAATGTTAGAGGAATGTTGTAATAAAACATCAATCCCAGGTAAACTACAGCAAAGATACTGTCCAGAATTACTGTTAAGGCTGTACCTGTGAGAAATTGGCGAATTTGTTCTAATTCTTGGACTCTAGCAACTGTATCTCCCACTCTCCGCGACTCAAAATAAGCCAAGGGTAAACGCATTAAATGGCGAAAAAGTTGGGCTGATAAACTTAAATCTAAACGCCGGGCTGTGTGAGTAAATATGAATAACCGCAGCATACCCAGAATAGATTCAAATGTCGCAACTAGCAAGAGAGCGATCGCCATGACATCTAATGTGGCTAAACTCTCCTGTACCATCACTTTATCAATGATGACTTGGGTAATTAATGGTGAAGCTAAACCCAATAATTGCAAGGTAAATGAAGCTAATAAAACCTCACCTAATAAGCCCCGATATTTCCAAACGGCGGGAATGAACCAAGCTAAATTAAATTTTTCTTGTTGGGAAATTAATTCAGCTTGCCATAATGTACCATCCCAACAATTTTCTACCACAGATTGAGGTAATTGCTCACAAGAATAATCAGGATTTTGGGGATTGGCAATAATTAAAAGATTGCCTTTCATTCCATAAGCTACAACCCAATTTAATTGAGGATTTTTACTTTCCTGATTGTCTTGATTCCACAACAATACAGCCGGGAAAGATAATTGGCGTAATTCAATCCAATTTACCTGTATTTTTCGCAATACTAACCCTAATTTTTCGGCTGCTTCTACCAGGTTCTTGGGTTTTTGTCCCCGCAATTGGCGTTGTACCCATTCCAATTGCACAGGATTTTGTAAATGTTGCGCTACCATTGTTAAACAAGCCGCGCCTGTATTCCCACTTCCCACAAAGGGATAATTGAAAATTATTGGTTGAGGCGGTGTGGAAGGAGGTAGAGAAATGGGAGAATTAGTTAATGGGAGAATGGGTTCTTTCTCCTCTTCATTTTTTGTATTTGTCCAGAATTCATCAACTTGAGGATTTAAAAACTTTTTCCATAAAGCCGAATTCCAACACACTACTACAACTTCCTTACTAGCAGCGACAGCTTTACAATCAGCAAATAATTGTTGACAGTTACCAAACCAATCTCCTGTTTCTAAAGTAGCTACCGTTTGATTTTCTTCTTCTTCTCGTAACCGAACTTTACCAGTGACAATAAAAAACTGGTCACCACCTAATTTTTGTGACCAAATTTTTTCGCCCAATTTGTAGTGCTGGATTTCTGCTTGCTGTTTTAATTCGCTTTGTTCTTCAGCATTTAGCCAGGATAGTGGCGGTTCATTCCAGGGTAAATTGTTTAACACATTTATTAGTTAAAATTGTTTTTTAGATGGACTAATTTACTTGAATTTTGACGGCAAGATTTTGAATCTTTTCCCCTAGCCATTTCTCAAATAGCTCATTTATTAATGATTGTTGTAGTTGAGGATCTTCTAAAGATGCTGGGAGAATTTGTTCTAATCTAAATAAAGAAAAACGTCCTTCTATTTCTATGGGATTGATCAATTTTCCAGGGGTAGTTGCATCTACAGCCGCACGCAATATATCTGGTATAGTTCCCCGACTAATAGGTCCCATCATGCCATTAAACACTCGTTCATCTGCCAATGAATACTCTTTTGCTAGTTGTTCAAAACTACTTCCTTCTTCAATTTGAGTTTGTAGTTCTTCTGCTAATTCTTGACTATCAACAAGAATCCGCGAAAGGACAACTCTATCTAAGTAAAGCTTCTTTTCAATAAAGTATTCTGGTAATTTTGATTCTGTGATTAATACTTTGAGTTTTTCTAATTTAAAGCTAAAGGTAATAGATGTATGAAATGTTGTATAATCTGTACCATTATTTGTTAGCCATTCTTGAAATTTTTGGGCATCAGTTAGTTGATTTTTGAGGCGGAAATCAATAATTGTCTGTTCAATTAATGCAGAACTAATTTCAATATCTGTTCTAGTATTAATTTCTTGTTCAATTACGTGCTGACGCAGGACATCACTAATAAAATTTCCTAGTTTGCCCGATATTTGTAGGTATTTGACTACTTCAGCTAAGGTAATTTCTTGGTTATCTACAGTTAAAAAAGATGAAGATTCCATGAAGTAATTCTCAGGATAATACTAAAACATCTATAAGACTTTCCATTAAATAATCACGAAAACAGTAGAAAACTATATCTAGCAATAATAAAGATTCAATAAATTAAATATGTAACTAATATTTGGTAATAAAATATCCTGATTTTTGTTAAAAAATAATATTAGATGATCATGATTTTTAGTTCTGTAAGCAAAATAACAAATAACAAGATCCCCGACTTCTTCAAGAAGTCGGGGATCTGAAAAATCAAACAAAGATCCTTTGGTAAATTAATGCCAGTATGATTGCCGCTGTTGCCCCAATCAGGGTATTAATAATATTCACAACTTCATTGGTAAGCCAAGTATATTTAGATTGTAAAGTTGCACCAATCACACTTTCTAAATTGGTAGCGATAAATGCGGCTAAGATACACCAAATAATACCCAGGGGATTAATTAAATTTACTCCCCAACCTACCAAAGCGATCGCAATTGATGCTACCATACCAGCAACAGTTCCTTCTAAACTTACTGCCCCTTCTGTACCTCTAGGAACTGGTTGCAGTGTCGTAATTAAAAAGGTACTTTTACCATAAGCTTTACCAACTTCACTGGCAGTAGTATCAGATAGTTTAGTGCTAAAACTGGCAACATAACCTAAACATAGTAAATATTTAAAATCAGGTAAAAACAAGACTCCCAAGGCACACAAAGCCGCTATTAATGCTGAACCCCAAACGTTTTCTGGTCCCCTTGCACCGGCACGCTTTTCGGCAATTCCTGCGGCTTCTTTTTCTGCCATACCAATGCGTGTTACTCCAGAACCGACAATAAAATAAAACACTACTACTAGATATCCTTGCCAACCTAGTGTTCCCCAAATGATAATTCCCAATAACCCAGCATTAAGTATACCGGCGGGGGTAAGCAACTTTTTGGGAATAATGGCGACTATTCCCAGTAAAATAGTATTTAAGCCTAATCCCATTAACCAGGGATTCATAGAATCAATTAAAGATAACATCAGTGATAAATTATGAGGATTTTCAAGTTTTTATGCTAATAAAATGATTTTATCCTCTTTTACCACATTAATATTAAGATTCCTTTCTACCTTGCTTTTCCATAGCTTGTTGAACCTCTTCAATTTTTAATTCTAGTGCTTCGGCAATTTGTTCTCCAGTTAACCCCATTTTCAAAAGACGGGGAATTGCTTTTAACTTCGTTTCTTCCTGCACTTCTTGATAAAATCGAGTTTGTCGCCATTCTGTTAATCCAAACATTGCTTCTAAGTCCTGACGGCTATAGGTGGAAAACTTGTAAATTAGCATTCTTTCTACTAATTCTAAAAGATAACGGCTGTTGTCTGCATCTGCTTGTTGTACTAAATTAATTAAACTTCTTGCTGTTTGTACTGCTTCATTTTCAGGCGCAACTACTAATTGAATAATTCCTAAACCAATTGAAGTTGATGTATCAGTTAATTCATCTAAATAAACTACATGAATTTGTCCAGTAGCTAGTGAAATTTGATATGCAAAGGGAATACCAGGATCAAGACTACGTTTAGCCCACAATACTACAGCTTGCCATTTTTTATCAGGTTTATACTGGTTTAAATAAAGAAATACTTCGGTAATTAACCGCCAGTACAAATCATCATCGGGCTGAAATTGGACTTCTACAAAATAAATCGGATCTTCTGGGTACTCTGCTTTAGGCAAAAATACACCATCTATGCGACGTGCTAGTTCTTTGATTTCGACTGATGAAAATTCATAATGTGCAGCTAATTGGGGAGGTTTTTCCAGCAGTTCAAATAAGACGCTGGGGAGATTTTGTAGGAGGGTGTAAAATATGGTGTCTGTCTTCATTTTTGGTTAGAAGTATAGATATTTTTGCACCAACCTTTCATTGAGCAAAGCTTTCACCTCTTCATCTGTAGGTGGTGGTGTGTCCGTCTTGGCAATACCAATTAAAATTCAATTAATTGGTATTGAAGTTAGTTTAACCTGTTTTACTAGCAAAATTTATCAACATGAACCAACCTATATTTCACCTCGCTTTTCCCGTCGCTGATATTCCCCAAACCAAAGCCTTTTATGTTGAAGGCTTAGGCTGTATACCCGGACGTGAAAGCCCTCATGCTTTGATTCTCAACCTTTATGGACATCAATTAGTAGCCCACGTTACCGAGGATACTTTAACACCTCAAAAAGCAATTTATCCCCGACATTTTGGACTGATTTTTACCCAAGAAGAAAATTGGCAAGAATTATTAGAAAGGGCAAAAAGTAAACATTTAAAATTTCGGGAAGAAGCCAAATACCGCTTTGCTAACTCTCTTCTAGAACATTACACTTTTTTCCTAGAAGATCCTTTTTATAACTTAATGGAATTTAAGTATTATCGCTACCCAGAGGCGATATTTGGCAATGCTGAATATACTGAAATTGGTGATAGAACTTAGACAACAATAAAAAAATACACACATTAATGTTAGTTACCAATATTGTGAGTTAGATATTCTGACTCACTTTTTTATGTAATTTATTAGCAATTAAAGTAATTTTCTCTATAACAAGTATCATGAGGATGATTTTTGTGTCCATTAAAATAGATAACTTAATCTCAATGCCATTGATAAGCATTCGTAATTTTTAAACTAATCTGAATCCATGTCATGGAAACTAATTTCCAATCATACAAGGACAAGAATCTGTGGATAAAATTTTGCTAAAAATTCGCAAAAAAATATTAAGAAAAATTGATCAACACCCATTAACAAAATATCAATCTGATTACTTTCATCAAAAAGCTATAGAAAAAAATCTTCACAATCTACCTATTCTTTCACCAGAAGATATTGATTTAGTTGATATTCTCAAAAAAGAAGGAGTTGTCATTACTACCTTAGACAAATTAGGAATTATATCTACTCCCGATTTGCTGGAATCTACACGCATTCTCATGCCAAAAATATCACAAAATAGCTTGTCTCACTCTAATGAAATTATTATTTATGCTAGTCCTCAACAAATCATGGAGTATCCCAAAATTTTCTTATGGGGACTGGAACAACGGTTACTGAATATCGTTGAAAATTTTATTGGCTTACCAGTCGCTTATCAAGGTGTATATTTTCGTCGAGATATTGCTAATCAATTGGAAGCAGGTTCAAGATTATGGCATATAGATCAAGAAGACAGGAAAATTTTAAAGGTCATCATTTACTTAAATGATGTTAGCGAAGATGACGGTCCTTTTCAATATATTTCCAAATCTTTAACCTCAAAAATAGCTCAAGCTTTAAAATATACCTCTGGCTATATTCAAGATCAAATTATGCAAAAGTTTGTATCTTCAGAAATTTATAAATCATGTACAGGAATTAGCAGCACAGTCATCATTGCTGATACTGCTAGTATTTTTCATCGAGGTAAACCACCTATAAATTCAGATAGATTTACCCTATTTTTTGATTACAGTACTAAACGACATAAACAAGCATTTCATGGTACATCTACTCTACCATGCAAAGATTTACTGGTATTGAGTAAACATCTTTCAGAAACACAAAAGCAGTGTATTTTTTGGTAAATGGAAATTCATAATATTACTGGTTTTATTAACGCATCTGCTATTGTTGTTAAAATTCTAGGATTTGTTAGCATTAAAGGATGTAATAACACTGGTAAAGTTATTTCTTTTCCTATCCCCAGTTGTGAACTTTCTGCTGGAACAATCATTAAATCATAAGGTGTCCAGATAGATGTAAAATCTAGTTTTTTTAACATCTGCACATCAGAATTTAAATCTTCCAGAAAATCACTATGAGGACGCATTTGTACACATCCAGGCTGCCACGAACCATAAGCAATTACAGTTCCTTTATGGGGAGAAGAAATAGTAATAAATCGCTGTACTCTCTCTATTCCCCCCAAACGTTGAAGATAATAACGGCTGACAATTCCCCCCATACTAAAACCAACTAAATCCAATGGTTGTTCTGGTTCAAAGGTAACACCTACATAATTAGCTACCTGCTGCGCTAATTTATCTAGAACCTCAGTACCATTATTAGGGACTAAATCCACTGTATGCACGGACAAACCCCGTTTTCTGAGATAACCCGCCATTTTATTAAAAACCGCCCCAGTATCGTTAATACCATGCACTAATAAAACGGGATTTTGCTGCTTTGTGGTCATGATCTTAATTTTTTATTCTTGTCAAGAATTTAACTCAGTATTATAATCGAAAATATACAAAACTGAAACTAGATTATTAAGATTTATTAAATAAGTTCTCATAATCTTATAGTTATAATAAGATTTAATAATTAATTTACGTTATTTACCGAATACCGTTGTAGACCGAAAAGACCTAGAAATACTTACCAGAAGTAATTATAGGCTTTTAATCAGCAAACAGTAAGTCTAATAATTGACAGTAAGTAGCGCAATCAAATATAACATTACACCGTGATTTTTAACAATTTCGGTCACGTTTCCGACTATTCAAACCAGGAGCATTTTTTATGGGATTTATCAAAAATATCATTGCAGGCATTGTGGGTTTTATTACTGGATTGTTTAGTAAAAAAGGCAATAGCTACTACTTAGAATTAAAGGAAGAAGCTAATGTTACTCCAGCACCAGTAACAGTAGTGCCAAAAGCTGCACCAGTAGCGGCAAAAGTTACTAAGGCTGAACCAGTTAAACCCGTTAAAATAGCAGTCCCAACTGAAACCAATTTTGCCACCAAATATCTCATTCCTACTAATAATCCTCGTCGTCGTCCTGGGGTAAATATGAATACCTTTTTAGATATGGCACGTCAAGTTAAAACTCCTGGATAAGTTTTGTAGAGACGTTCCATGGAACGTTTCTACATTATTATTTATGATATTTTTAACGGAATATCTCTAAATTATTATGTATCACATAATTTAGTTATGATCTTTTTTAGATGTTTGCACAGCAGCATTTTTAGTAAAGATAATTCCACTATATAGCTGAAAAGCTGCATCCCAATAACTGTTTTCTTTGCGAAATAAATTAATATGAGATGGAATTTGATTTAGGGTTTCTGTTTGGTCTAGAACTGTTTGTGCAAAGCGGTTAAAATCTGACCATACTTTAATTTGAGGCAACTGTTGCTCAATCCAATTCATTAAATTATTCCAGTTAATCCTAATTGTATTTTGTTTAGTTTCTACACCTTGCTGAAATTCATATCTTTGATCATAAATTCGCAAAATACTCCGTCTTTTTGGTAGATGTAAATCACAAAATTGAGCATAATCTTGAGTTTTAGTTTTCCATTCTAATTTACCTCTAGTGTTAACATCTACAACTTGTTCAAAAATTGGTAAAAGTCCCACAACTCTATCAGTAATTTCTGATTTATCGAATCTCATAGAACCAGTTTGATTTGTTTCGTTTTGACAAATTGCTTTGATTTGAGAATCATCTATTGATAAATGTTTAACTTGAAATACTTGAATTTGTTGAATTTGGGGAATTCTGATCCAGAAACAAGGAATACCAGCCTGTTGTAATTGTGTTCCATAAAAGGCTAATTCCCCCACTTTCCCAATGCGGTAAACTCGCCAATTCTGACTGGGTAATGTAATTCTGGCTGTATAAGCGTCTACCTGCATGATTTTGGCAAAATTGCTGGCTGCACTGGTTTTGAGTTCGTTATTAATGGGTTCTAAAACTAATATTCCCAGTTCGTTGTTATCAGGTACGACTGTGGCTTTAGCTATAGCTCTTTGCTTTTCTTCTTGCTTAAATTCCTCTAATCGCTGTAAACCTTGACGAGCTTGGGATATTATCTTGCTATGAGTCGTCATGCGGAGTAATTGACGATATACTTTTTCAGATTCTTCTCGTTGATCAGAAACTTCTTGTAATCTCCCAAAATACAGTTGTACCCAAGGATTTTCTGGCGATTCTACCAACAGTTGTTGGAGTAATTTAGCTGCTGTTTGATAATCTTTGCGTTCAAAAGCCGTAATAACTTGATTGATCATGTAACGGTTTATATTTAGATAAAATACAATTAAAAAATCTATATCGGAAATGATATTTGAAAAATTTTAACTATTGTAGGGTGGGCATTGCTCACCCTACAAATTTCAATCGCAATATTTGCCATTGTTAGGCGTAGGATTTTCCTTAGCAGTTCGCATCGCGCCTAAGATAGTGGAAACAATAACACAACGCTTTGCTTTCCCGCCAGATTTGCTAGATAAGGTGATTCGTCCTAGTGGGACTCTCACACTACCTATGTAATCAAACGGGACTCGTCTCACACCATTAGGTAGTTTGTCTAATGTAGTTTCTGCATCTAACTGCACACTGCCCTCTAAGTCATTCCATTTAGCATTAGATGAATCAATTGTAGCGGGATGAATTGCCCATTGCACAATATTATTTTGTTCCCGGAAACTAGCATGATAAGTCAACTTTTCTTTTTTGGCTTGGCTTTGGGCTTCACGCATAGACCGATAAACTTGATCTTGGGCAACATTTAAATGGCGAGTTTTAATAAAAGCTAACCAGCTTGGTGCGGATATTGCTGATAGTATCCCAATCATTAATCCCACTGCAATCATTTCTATCAAAGTAAAACCGCTACTATAGCGATTATTCAGTAAATAATTCATCATGCAATACTTTAGCAAAAATAAGAGCTTTGATGATTTTTGGCAAAACTGACAAAACTAAGCATAAATAAGCGTTTCGATAAAAAGGTAGTTTGAAATCTGAAACCTTTATCCTGCCGTCAATACCTTAAAAAATCTTTTTGGGAAACCAGAAAAGGAATTTTTGTGCCACAAGAGAATTTGGGATATTTTTTTATTTGGAAGTCTCTAGTAGTCTGTCAAATAAATTTTGACGGATAAGAAACGAACCACGAAGGCACGAAGGACACGAAGGAAGAAGGAAGAAGGAAGAAGGAAGAAGGAAGAATCAAAATGGCAACGAATGAACCCGTCAATTAGTTCTTGACA
>JANMEE010000211.1:0-16735 GCA_031376645.1 Dolichospermum sp. OTE_75_concoct_329_sub
ATAGAATAGTTTAAATTTATACCCAACCACAGTCTAGTAGTCTGTCAAATAAATTTTGACGGATAAGAAACGAACCACGTATCCCTGACGGGACCGGAGGGATATAGGCACGTTCGCGGAGCGTCTCGTAGAGATAGGACACGAAGGAAGAAGGAAGAATCAAAATGGCAACGAATGAACCCGTCAATTAGTTCTTGACAGACTACTAGCACATCACGGCGTAAATAAAGCAACCATATTCAATCGCCAAAAAGCCTACTGTATATTAGTTTTGACTTTTGACTTTTGACTTTTGACTTCCGCGAAGCGGTACTAGCCTCTAAGCACTTGGGTTATCTAGTAAATAACTATAAGGCCCTTTTTGCTGCCGTAAATCATCATGAGTCCCCCTTTGCACAACTTTTCCCCGCTCTAGCACCAAAATTTGATCACAATCTCGAATCGTGCTTAAGCGATGAGCTACTACAATACATGAACAACCCCGCCGCCTAATATTCTGGTCAATCATCAGTTCTGTTTCGGCATCTAAGGAACTAGTAGCTTCATCTAGTACCAATAATGCGGGATTACGCACCAAAGCCCTGGCAATTTCTAAACGTTGGCGTTGTCCTCCACTAATATTTGTTCCTCCTTCATTTAATAAAGCATTGTATCCTTCCGGTAGGGACATAATCATATTATGAATTAAAGCGTCTTGGCAAGCTCTTGTTAAGTCTGTTTCGGGTATTGTTGCATCCCAAAGAGTCAGATTCTCTCTCACTGTTCCCTCAAAAATAAATATATCTTGCTCCACCATTGCCAGAGAGTTTGCTAATACTAAGCGAGGAATTTGTCGGCGAGGAATACTATCAAACAGAATATCTCCTTGCCACGGACTATAAAGCCCGGTAATTAACTTGATAAGAGTAGATTTACCAGAACCACTCGCGCCTACCAATGCAATTCTTTGCCCCGGTTTTATCATCAAGTTAAAATTTTCAATTAGGGGAGCTTCTAGATGACTGTAGCCAAAGCTAAGATTGCATAACTCAACTTGCCCTTGCAGTAATAAAGGGATTGAGGAATTTTTACCCAAATTAGGAGGCACTCTTGTTCGACTAATAATTGTTTCTAATCCACCATTCCCCATGACTAATTCCCTTTCTACCTCAGCATCAATAGAATTATTAGAAACATCATCTAAACGTTCTAAATCAGCCTCTACAAGTTGTAAAGTAGCTCCAAAATTGACAAGACTATTCACTGGTTCGAGAAAGCTCCTAACTAAACTTTGATAAGCTATTAGCATCCCAATACTAAAACTTCCTTCCATCACACGCCAACTCCCCACAACTAATATTGCAGTAGTTGACAGAGAGCTTAAAATTGTGGGTAATAAATTCAAATATAAGCTTTGTAATTCTAATTGCTGTTGGGCATTATGAAATTTAGTGTAATATCCAGCAAACTTGGCAAATAAGTTAGGTTCTAGCCCTGATGCTTTCACAGTTTCTATATTTTGGATACCACTAGTAGCAAAGCCATAGAATTGATCTCGTTCCTGAGAGACTTTTAAGTTGGTATCAATCCGAAAACGTTGCACGCTGAATAAGGCGATGAGGTTGAAGGCTGCAAAACTGATAGTGATAATTGTCAATACTCGATCATACATCAGCATCAAGGCGGCATAGAAAATTAGCATCAGTGTATCAATGATTGTAGTGCCTATTGTGTTCGATACATTCACTACATTGCTATTCAAGTTGACACGGTTACTAATTTCCCCTGCGAAGCGTTGAGCATAAAAATCAACGGGTAACCGGAGAATATGCCAGATAAAATTACCTGTCATCACCATTGATAGTTTAATATTTAACCGTCGCAGGTATAGCAACCGGAAATAATTTGTTAACCCTTCTAGTATGGCTGTGATGGCTATTGCTAGGAGTAAGGGACGGAGCCATTCTCCATGTCCTTGAATGAGAATTTCATCCACAAAAATCTGCGAAAGTGCTGGTAATGCTAGGCGCGGAAATGTCAGAAGCAGTCCTACCAATATAGATAAAATAATTGCATCGTAGGAGTTTTTGAGGCGGGAATGTAAAGCTAAAAGAGTGTTGCGCTTTTTACCACCTTTGTGAAATTCTGCTCCTGGCTCTATTAATAAGACAATACCAGTATAAGCCTCATTAAATTCCTCCTTAGATACAGTGCGTCTTCCAGTCGCGGGATCATTGAGATAAACCTGGTTTTTGCCAAATCCCTCCACGACTAGGAAATGGTTAAAATTCCAAAATACAATATAGGGAAATGGGACTGTTTCCAAGGTTTCCAGTCCTTTCTTAAAGCCCTTTGCTTCCATTCCATAGCGTCGGGCAACTTTGAGTATATTTGCGGCTTTACTACCATCTCTAGATACCCCACATTCTTGACGCAATTTTGCTAGTGGGACAATGAGATCATAGTAAGCCAGAATAATTCCCAGTGCCGCTGCACCACACTCAGTTGCCTCCATTTGTAGGACTATTGGAGTTTTTACCCTCTGTCTTCTGTAGGGTTTTGTAAGTTTAAGGAAACGCTGCCAGTAATTAATTAATACCACTCCATTCCCTCAAAAATGGTAAAATAAATGTAATTGGTCTTCTTTTTTCTAAGGTTATACTGACTGTAGTAGTAGTGCCAGAGGAAAGCTTCAAGTTTGTTGGTCCAGTGGAGGAAGACCACTTGTAACCAGTAAATGTGGTAGGGTTTGGTTTAATTTCCACCCGAACTTCTATTTGAGGTTCTTGAGCTTTGGTGATTATCCTTTCTACTAATTCAGCATTACCTACTACATTAATGGCACCCTGTCTGGTAACTGGAAATGGTGACACCGAAATTACAGTCCCCACAATACCACCAAATCTTTCCCGCTTTACCGTAGTCGGCGTAAGTTGGATTTCCATTCCTGGTTTTATTTGTTTACCATCTCCCACTGGAAAATATGCCACTCCAACTAACTTTTCAGAGGCTTGTGCTTCTATTTCTAGGAAACCGATACTAGTTCCAGGATTAACTACTTGCCCATCACTGATGGTTAATTCCAGGAGACAGCCATTATATAGACTTTTGATGGTGCTGTTAGTTTTAATTTTTTCCTTGAGGATTTCAATTTCTTGCTTAACTGCTAGGATTTGATTTTTTCTACCCGATGAAGCTGCCACTTTTTGTTCTTTTAGGGTATTTTTTTGGGTCTCTATTTCCTTTAATTGGGTTTGAAATTGTGATATATTATTGAGGTTTTCTAAATATTTCTGTTCGGTTTCAGTCTTGTCTACATCCAACTGTTTTAACTTGGCTTGAATATCAGAAATAGTTTGGAGATTTTGGCGATATTGTTGTTCTGCTTCTAGGATCTGATCTTTCGATATCGCTCCAATTGCCAAGAGTTGTTTTCGTGTTTCCATTCTCTTCTGAAAAACAGGAGCTAAAGCTTCTGCATCCTGGCGACTTTGCTGCAAACTGGCTCGTCGCTGTTGGATAGCATCAATATTTTTATTCCTGAGAACTGGACTCAATGCTTGAATATTTTGTAACCGCTGCTGTAAGCTTTTTTGCTGTTGCTGTGATGCAACTGTTTCTAGTTGATTGCTTTGGATTTGCAGATTATTTGCTTCAATATCTTGCTTTTGTAATACCTCTAGTTTGAATTTTAATTGTTCTAGTTGCTTCTTGAGTTCAATGGGGTCAATAAATGCAATTATCTCTGTTAGTTCATCAGTTTTATTGCTATTATTTTTCTTTAAGCAATCGCCAACTTTTACATTTAACTTTTTTAATTGTCCTGAAATTGGAGATTGAATTTCTACTACTTTACGGGGACGAATTAAAACTCCTTTTCCACTAACTGTAATAGGAATTCGTCCAATAATGCTCCAGAAAATAATCAGTAAGAATAATATTCCTAACACAGATAAAGGTAGCCAATCTTTTGGGTTGACTATTTGAATTAATTGATCTAGTTGTTCAGGGGAAGATAAACGATCTAGTGCTTGTTTTCGGAATAACTTTTTATTTTGTTCATTGGTCATACATTTTTAGATTTTGCATTTGAGACTGACTCATTGTCAACGCGACATATTCGTTAATAATTACTTCTAACTCGTTTTGCCAGCCAATCAAATCTGGTTGCTGCTAAGGATGTTTTTTCTAAAGTTTCGATATCTAGTTCATCATCTTCTATTTCTTGAGTGAGAGATTGACTTTGAAAATAGGCAATTTGACTATAACCCCGTCTAATTATTCTCTCCCGGAATCTGTCTGTGATCACTACAGTAATTGCCCGATAAAAGCGGTAAGCAAATCCCATATCTTGCTGTAGTTTAGCTCTCAATTTTTCCTGGGGAATTGCTAACAAATGTGATTTTTCAGCTACGAATACAGAAGCTGAAGCTTTCCTTTTTTCTACAAATGAAATTTCTCCAATAATTTCTCCTTTCTTTAATTGAGCAACTTCTTTACTGATTTCTATGCTATTCTCTTCTATTTCAATAGCAATAGTTAAAGTACCATCCAAAAGGATATACAGAGAATCTACTTCTTCTCCTTGTTTGATTAATACTTTACCAGGGGAAAATTCTAAAAATCTGCCATTTACATTCATCCAATCAATGTCAATATCATTTAATATACCAAATACAAATAGTATTTTTCTTAGAGGAGGAGTAGATAATATTTTACCGCTAATCAGCAAGGAAGAAATTTCCCGCATTCGTTCGGAAAGTAAGATGCAAAGGCTTTGATAAAACCGAGCAGCAAAACCCATATCTTCTTGTACTTTAGATGCCATTTGTTGCCAGGATAAGGACAAAATAATTGCGTCTTGGTCAACTTTGACTGTAGCTAATGTTGGTAATCTGTCTACAAAAGAAATTTCTCCTACTAATTCCCCTGGAGTAATTCTGGCAATTTTGTATTCTGACGGTTTTTGATCCTGTTCAGACTGTTGGGAAACATAAACTGATAAAGTTCCTGTTAATAAAATAAACAGATTATTGAGACACTCTCCTTCTTGAATTAGGACACTATCAGATACTAATTGTATTTTAGTACCTTGATCTGATATCCACTCAATATCCTGCTCATTCAATGTTCCTAATTTAGAAAATATTGGTTTCATAAATCAATTTAACTTTTTTTATTAATGACTAAATAATTAATTATCTGATATGACGGTTCTTTTGTTACAGCGATTTCTAATCATATAAGGTACATCTTAGCCCCCTCATCGCTTGTACCGGAGGGGGTTGGGGGTGGGGTTCATGTTCCGGGTTTGATGACAATTTGCTGTAAGTGAGATATAAAAACCCAACCTACAACCAATTCCCTACCAGCACAAAACCTGACCAATAATAGGGGTGAGCAAATTCTTTATTCTGTAAAACCGACAGTTGGGCGTTACGAAGGGCTTCTGCTTTAGAGATTTTTGGGGAATTAGCCAACTCTTGGTAAAAGTTCTTCATCAATAAAGTAGTAGCTTCATCGCTGACTGACCACAGGGAAGCAATGATACTACGCGCACCAGCCCGAAGTGCTACTCCTGTTATCCCTAATGCGGCTCGTTTATCTCCTACTGCTGTATTACAAGCACTAAGGATGAGTAATTCAATTTGGTGCTTTTGCTGCCGATCTGTCCGCAAGAGGCTATCAATTTGATCAATATTAATGCGTTCATTCCAAGAGAGAATAAAGGTATTTTCAGCATTAGAACTAAATTCACCATGAGTTGCTAAATGTACTATTTGGTAAGGAAAGGATTTGATTTTTTTATTCAAGTTAGATTCGGTAAAAGCATCATTTAGCAATGTCTCTGAAGGAAATATAGTATTGATACTTGCTAGTTCTAATTCTACACCAGGAAGAGCGGGGAAATTGTCTTGGGCTAGGCTGACTCCAGCAGAAAGAACGTGAAGTTTTTCCCGCTTGAAAGGTTGGGGATCTATTAGTTGCAAACTGGGAGCAAAGGCAAGGTTGTATTTTTCGGCTAAATACTGCTTACCGTTATAAAGACTGGCAACAGAAATCTTTCGCAGCTTGCCATCCATGATAAAAACTAAGGTTTTAATATTGTTTTTATCTAGCTCTGCTTCAATAGGAGCAATTAACCAATTGTACAGCTTTTGTGAAGGGGCTATATGCTTTTTGGGATGTGGTATTTGTGTAACAGCAGAAATCATTTCCTGAACAGTTTTTTCTATTTCCTGTTGCGGTAAATTGGTCGTATAACGTCGTAAGGGCTGCCCTGGTAAAGCTGTAATCACCTCCAAGCGATCGCTCAAAATAATCGGGTATAATATAGCTGCTGTGGGATCTAGCTGGTCAATTTCTACGGGTTTAGTATCTAAACAAGCATTACGAAAGAAATTGTCTAGTTCTGCTAATTGCAAAGATTCAATTATTTCCCTAGCTTTAATCAGGTTTGCTTGTTTTAATTCTTTTTCTCCTGGGGTTAATAATAGTCCTGCAAATTCTCGGTAAACTGGTTCCACGCTCTCTCGAAAGGAAAACTGAATGTCCGAGTTCATAGCAACTAAATCGCTACGTAAGGATTTTAGATCGTCTATTGCGGCATTATAAAAAGCGATCGCTTGTTCTGTATTTCCTTGTTGTTTGAGTATTTTACCCAATTGCCATTTCCAGCGATAGGCAATGTCAGGAGCATTGATATATTGTGCTATAATCAGGGCTTTATTGGTTAATTTGTAGGCATATTCCCACTGCTGATTTTCTGCGTACAGATTCCCCAAATTTCCCAAGGCATAGGATAGTATTCTCTGATCCCCTAAAGTCTCAGCTTGCTGTAATGCTATGGCTAGATAATTAGCGATTTGCGATTGATTGACAATGGTATTAGAAAGGAATTTTTCCCTATTTTCGATTTTGATAAGAATATTAGCTAGATAAATACGAGCATTTATAGCTGTTCTGCTGATGGGTAGCTGATTTAAATTGGCTTGAATTAGTGGTAATAATAATTCAATTTCCGACCATTTTTTTTGAGCTACTAATATGCCTAATTGATTTACCTGTGCTTGAGTTGTCACATCCGGTGATGGAGCTATTGTGGCAGCATTTTGATAGAATTTTAAAGCATTATCTAATTCTTTTTGGAATCTAGCTGTATTGCCTAAACTGATATAAATTGAAGCAATATCTGCGCGGTTGCCTATTTTGTCGCTAATTACTAAAGTTTGATTTAGCACTGATTGAGATTGTTTCAAATCTCCTGCTGCCCGCAGGTAATCTCCCAAACGTTGCAATCCTTTGACTTTGATAGCACTGTCAGGCTGCTTGGATAAATTTATATTAATTTCTTTTAATTTGTTAATAGCTTCTCGATATAATCCTAGTCTTTGAAGAGCCTGTGTTTGATTGATTTGACTTCTAGTTACTCCGATAGTATCTGCAATTTGTTGATAACTATTACTGGATTTTTTCCAAATTTCTAGGGCGTTTTCAGAATTGCCTAAAGATAATTGTATTTGCCCTTGAACATCTAGGGTTTGTGCCAGTAATTTTTGATAATCGTTGGTTTTGGCTATTTTCAGTAGGAGGTTGATGGTAGAATTGATTGCTTGATTTGCTTCATCCCAATTTCCTAGTTTTTGATGAACTAAAGCTAAATTTCTGGAAGTTGTTATTTGAGCTAGTATATCCCCTTGATTAGTGTAATTCTTTAAAGCTGATTGCAAAAGGGTTATGGCTTCTGAAAATTTTCCTGTTTCGTATAGTTTTTGGGCTTGTTGTTCTAATTGGTTATCGGAAATTGTTAAAGGTTGATTGTTAAGAGTAAGCTGGCTTTTCTTTGCTGTCCAATCCCTATTTATATGGACTGGTAATTTACCATTGTTTGGTGATACGAATTGAGTATTACCTAAGCTTTTAAATGGGGTTAAACTAATAATGAGTACGGTGGCAAAAAGAATTAAAATATATTTTCTGCTAATCATCATATTTCCTGTTAGTTTAATATTTAAATCTAGTAGTCTGTCAAGGACTAATTGACGGGTAAATAAATTTTTCTTCTTCCTCCTTCTTCCTTCGTGTTCTTCGTGTCTTCGTGGTTCATTTTTTCCTTATCCGTCAAAATTTATTTGACAGACTACTAGTTCCTGCGCAAAGTCGAAGGATGGCAATCAGGATGAGTATATGCAGAACTATTAAGTGTGACTTGGGGTGCATTAGCAACTAGAGTTATCCGACCATCAGCATTGACTACCCAGCCATTAGCCTGCTGAATTACGTGGTGATTGGCACGAATTGGTTTTGGGAAATCAGGTTGCACTTTCAGGCTAACAGTGTTTGATGGATTAACTTGCGCCCAATCAATCAACGCCGATTCATCGGTGAGCAGTTCATCAGGATTTGGCGGTAAACCACCCCTACCGATGATATTAAAGGAGCTTTGTGCCGCTGCTGCCGACTTGCAAAGGTCTTGAGCAATTAGTTGTTCACTATCAACAATGCCTTGTGGTAACTCAACTAACCCAGAAGTGGGGTCAATATCGGGGCTGTTGATTTGCACAACTCCGTTAAATTGAGAACCTAGCGCTGAAGTTGCAGTGATGCTACTGTCTGGGCTAATAAAAAAGCCTTGGGTACTGACAGTGATTTGTCCCCCTTGGCTATTGATAGCATTGGCAGTGATATTGCTATTTTTGAAACCTACTAAGTTATCAGTATTGATGGTGATATTACCTCCTGGTTCTGTGCCTGTGGAGTTGGTGCTAATTTTACTTTGATTGAGTACAATCACTGCATCTTTGGCTTTCAGATTGATATTGCCTTGTCCAGCAGTGCTGTCCGCAGTCAGCTTTCCTTGGTTATCCAGTTTGACTGTGCCAGCAGTCACATCTAGATTACCTGCACTCCCAGAACCAGTGCTGGATACTGTAATTTCACCTTCATTATTAACTCTCAATTCCCCAGTATTAATAAATAAATTACCAGCATTTCCAGCGCTATTAGAGCTAGTATTCAAGGTACTGGCTAATTTGGGACCTAAGCGGGTACTACTTCCAGTAATTTCCACAAAGTCCGTGGCGTTTATTGTGAAAATTCCCCCATTACCAGAAATTAATTTCGAGGGGTTGAGGCTTTGAGGATGAGAAGAAGCTGCCGTGATTTCTCCTCCATCACTAACAATCAACTGCCTGACATTCAAATTGAGATTCCCCCCATCACCTCCAGTGGAGGTAGCCGTGCTAATACTAGCTCCATCGGAGACAGTTAAGCGTCCCGTATTCACATTCAAATCACCACCGTCACCAGTACCAGGTCTCTTGCTAGAAGCAAACAAGCCACTTCTACCCAATTTTGGGTCTGCTTCGGGACGAGTGCCTATTAGATCAACTGATTCAGAAGCATTGATGGTCAAGTTCCCGGCTTTACCTGTTCCAAAAGTAGTGACGCTGATCTCTGCTCCTCCCTGGATCATGAGTTGTCCCGTATTAATGGTCAAATTCCCGCCATCCCCTTTAGCTTTCGTTTCTACATTTGCAGAAATGCCACCAGCATAGCTAGGGTTAGGGTTAGTGCCAATTAATTCTACAGATTTGGAAGCATTGACAATCAAATCTCCCGCGCTGCCTTCACCAAAAGTGTTAGTTGATATTGCTGCTCCATCTCGGACAATCAATCGCCCAGTTTCAAGGCTCAGGTTGCCAGCATTGCCGCTAGAGAATGTCTGATTAAATAAGCCCGAAATTTTAGACAAGTCATCGGGATTTACTCCTATCAGTTCTATGGAATCCGATGCTCTCACGACTAAATTACCTGCATTTTTGCTACTGAATGTTCCAGTAAAAATCTGGGAAGCATCAGTGAGAGTCAAGCGTCTTGCTTGGACTACCACATCACCAATCCCTTCTCCACTAGCAGTAGATTTCTGTCTTTCTTCCTCGTCAAATTGAATTGATTGCACTGCTCCTCCTTGGGATATATTGACATCCCGGAAGTTTTGTACCCCTTCATAACCCAAAGACCAACCCAGAGAAGTTGGTGTGAGGCTTACAAAATTGTTATCTCCCACACTTACCAACTCAATTCTACCCGCAACAACAGTAGCAAAACCACCTTCAAAGTTGATATCACCCCCCACTAAGGCTAAGGTGTGACCTGCGGGAACAAACAGACCAAAGGGGGCCGGATAACCTAAAGGATCTTTGGCTATAGCTCGATTGACAATGCTGCCAGAATTGGAGCCATACTGCAAGCCAAGAGGAACATTGATAGTGAGTAGAGGAGGGGCTGTAGGATTGGTGGCACTAAATTCTATGCCATTGTTAAAAATAATACTACTGGCACTACTACTAATAAAGGAAGCATTGACATCCAGTTGGGCATTTGAGCCAAAAACAATGCCGTTAGGATTGATCAAAAAGAGGTCGGCATTACCCAAAACTCCCAGAGTTCCCAAAATTTGAGATGTATTGGAGCCTGTGACGCGGGTAATAATTCTTTCAATAGCTGCGGGGTTGGAGAAGTAAACCCCTCTTCCTTGCCCGACATTGAAATCTTTGAAACTGTGGAAGAGGTTAACACCACGAATTGCACCGTCATCAATTCGGTCACTGGGAAGACCCTTGATTTCCACATTTGGGGTAACTACTGAGTTTTCAGTCCTTAAAGTGGTATCAGGGATCAGTTGTGCTGAAGCATGATTGATGCCTAGCAGTGTTGTACCAAATGCCAAACAGCCGATGTTCAATAACTGCCAGTAATAGCAACGCCACCCAGGAATTTTATCTTTTTTCCCATAAATCAAAGGGGTACGGCTTTTTTGAGAAAATAATTTTAATCCTGGTATAAAACATGAAGTTCTTGCAGGGACAGGATAATAGGTTTTAGACATTCCGAAAAGGGGTGCGTGTAAATTTTAAAATATACTAAATACGGTTGAGAAATTAACTTTTACAAGATTAGGAAAAACCTAGAGTGGTAGGGGTTTTAGCAGTGCTTATTGATGTCAACTTAACATTAAATGGGCGGTAGGAAACTGCATCTACACAGGCAAAGCCCACCTGCGTGGGTTTGAAAAGATTGATTTTTCGTTAGTTCGCGGAGGCGGACTTTGTTTGTGTAGCCGCAACTTTTAGTTGCCAGGCTTAAGTTGACACCAATGATCATTGCTAAACCCCTAATGATAGAATCAAACGATCAAAGCGAAGGTGGAGTCTCGTCTCCATTCGAGCTAGAAGCTCTTCCAAACCCTCCTCCAACTAATAATTCCAAATCCTTATCACTCAATTCCTCACTTACATTTTCTTCATATACCTCTACATCCTTTAAGCCTTGTCTGTCGTTTGAGTTTGACTCGTCAAGTGTTTCTGATGTGGATTGATTGATGTTAGACATGATGATTTATTCTCTTGGTTAATTTTGATTTTTTATAGAGCTGATGCACTGTGGAAATTTACTATTATGTGACGTGAGTTCGACAAAAATAATTTAACCCATCGCCAGACCTGTGCCTATTACAGGCACAGGCTTAAAGTGTTAGTGATTTTACTGTACTGATTCTATCACAAATTTATTGGCGTAGATATAAACCTCATCCATTTTGAAACCTGAAGTAATGCGAGCATCTTGCTCGTTACTTAGAGGATGTTTTAAAAGTTTTCAAGGTATAAATTAACCCCTCTTGTAAACCTCTCCCCGCACCCCTCCCTGACCCTCCCCTACAAAGGAGCAGCTTTTATGATTGGAGAGGCTTTGAAACCCCCCTTCCCAGCCTTCGGCACGCTGCGCTAACGTAGGGAAGGGGGGCAAGGGGGTTAGGTTTTTGGAGATTATCGGTTTTATTTAATACTTTATGGCTAACGCCACGCTATGCCTGATGCCTCCGGCTCCCGCAGGGATACGGCACACTTTGTGAACGCTATCAAACAACCTCTTAGACGGGGTTTAAAGGTGAACGTGCTTGGATCAGTTCCTGCTCACCTGGTAGAACTAAGGTATCTTTTTGTGGTGTTTATATCTATGTTTAATGGAATGTCTCTGCAATGGTTTATCGTTTTTATATATCAATAAACATACTGTTTTGTTGCAAGCAAATATTTTTATCGCCATTAAAATCGCTACAATAGTTACTAAAGCTAGATTTATTTCGATTTAATTTTAAAAATTTATTTGATTAGGATTGCTAAAGCTATTTACCTTCCACCAGAAAGCACTAAAATTAGTAGACACCTAGCTGAGTCTCACAAACTTTTGAAATTAGGAGTGCATACGTGCCAACACTTGCTAAATATTTGCTGGTTGGATCAGTTGAAGCTTATAGTGGCAAATCTGCAACAGTTTTAGGTTTGTCTCATCAGCTAAAACAAAGAGGTTTGGATATTGCTTATGGCAAACCTTTGGGTAATTTTGTCAAGACATCTGCCGGAACAGTAGTTGAAGAAGATGTCCAGTTCATTACTCATAACCTCAACCTTCCAGACAACCGCATTGCTCCCACCTTATTGTCTTTGGATGAAATTACCGTCCAGAAACGCTTAGAGGGAGAAGATACAACTAACTATCAACAGTTATTAGTACAGAAGTATTCACAAATACCAAAGAGTAATTTAATTCTCTTAGAAGGTCCTGCTAACTTATCAGAAGGAAATTTATTTGGATTATCTTTACTGGAATTAGCAGAAAAATTAGATGCCCCTGTACTATTAATCAGCCGTTATCAATCACTAACATCTGTTGAGGCGTTATTGTTCGCTAAACAGCAATTAGGTAAACGGTTAATGGGTGTGGTAATCAACGAAGTACCTCACGAAAAATTAGAGTTAGTGCAAACTCTCCTCAACCCATTTCTAGAAAAACAAGGTATTTCCGTACTAGCAACATTGCCCAAAAGCGATATCCTCCGCAGTGTGAGTGTCGGGGAATTAGTCAAGCAGTTAAACGCTGAAGTTCTCTGTCGAAGCGATCGCCTTGATTTATTAGTCGAAAGTCTGGCAATTGGGGCGATGAATGTGAACTCTGCCGTCAAATACTTCCGTAAACGCCGGAATATGGCAGTAGTGACAGGAGGCGATCGCGTTGAAATTCAACAAGCAGCCTTAGAGACATCTACTCAATGTCTCATCCTGACTGGACAACTGCCACCTCCTGCATTTATTCTCAACCGGGCTGAAGAGTTAGAAATCCCGATTTTATCCGTGGATCTCGATACCCTCACCACAGTAGAAATCATCGATCGCACCTTTGGTCAAGTTCGTGTCCATGAACCCATTAAGATAGAGTGCATTCGTCAGTTAATGTCTGAGCATTTTGATGTTGACCGTTTATTATCCCAATTGGGATTCAATCCAGCGGCAGCACTATCATAATTTGCTTATGGGAATCAGCACAGCGTAAATCCTCTTAATCACTCCCAATTGGTTTATTAAGTGGTATTTGTTCTGGCCCTTCTGGTTTAACTTCCTCAACGGTCATATCAGATTTTTCGGCTGTTTCTACGGCTAATAACTCCGATGTAACTGGATTTGAGGAACTTAATTCTGGCGCACTTGCAGTTTCGCTAATTTCTTCCACTGCAACCACCACATCAATTTGAGTTATTTCTACTACAGTTTCCGTAGGAGTTTCAGAAATCACAACCTCAGTTTGAGAGATCTCCACAACAGTTTCAGTTTCCGCTGTTATCGGTGTCGGTGCTAGTTCTACCATTTCCAAAATAGGAGATGGGGAAACAGTCTCCTCAGACAAACCTTGAGTTGTAATTGCTGGAGTAACAGTTACCGGATCATCTGGTAACTTTGACGGTGGCGTTACTTCGGTTGTAGTTGTTTGCAAAACTTCTTCAACACTCTTGATAACTGGCTTTTTATTCACAGTCTGCCCTAACTTTGCCTTAGCACCACTAAACACACTACCAATGAACTGTGATAATTGTCCAAATTTCTCCTTCACAGAAAACTTTGACATTTGTTCCTGGAAACTTACCTTAATTAGCTCAAGACTGGGGAGAGGCGTTTGTTGTCCTTCAGGTGCTAATTGTCGCCGTAATGAGAGAGTTTGCCAGCCAAACCAGACCAAAAGTGCCACACTAGCTACATGACCAAGTAACAGCCCCCCAGTAATTCGAGGTGCAAAAATCCATAATACTAAAGCGTAGAATAGCCCAACTCCACTCCAGATGAAATCATTCTTGCGATGGATTTCTGGAAAAAAGAAGGCTGATAAATAAATGGCGAGACTGCCAAAACAGACTACCAACGCTATAAGATAAGCCAGCATTTTTTAATACTCCTTACTATTTCAATAAAGACAGAAAATAGGGAATAGCTAGGATATTGAATTTCTCCTGCCTTCAGTTTAGTGGTTTGTTGGCTTAAATTAACTGCTGAAACAAGAGCTTGAAAGTTTAAACTTAACGTGAACCCTATAGCCTGGGAATGAATTCCCAGTCTAATAGCAAAAGTTGCCTTTTGATGACTAAATAACCATAAAAATTTTTAAATTCTTTAGTAAACTGAAGTTTACTTTCGTTATTAGCCTGTGAAATTCATTTCTGGGTGGGTTTGTCAGCTAACAGATAAGCCATTTTTAGCTTAAGTTGACACCAATGAGCAGTGCTAAACCCCTGCAAATCTAGTAGTCTGTCAAATAAATTTTGACTGATAAGAAACGAACCACGTTCGCGGAGCGTCCCGGAGGGATATAGGCACGAAGGACACGAAGGAAGAAGGAAGAAGCAAGAAGGAAGAAGGAAGAATCAAAATGGCAACGAATGAACTCGTCAATTAGTTCTTGACAAACTACTAGGTTTTTCGTAATTTTGTAAAAATCTGTGTCCCAACCATGTTTAGTATAAAAGCTAGGTGAGATGAATTAGCGGCGATCGCGGATAATGATAATTATCCAAATGATTAAGGCAAAGATGATGCCAATACCGACACTCCAAGTAAAAACTTCAACCTGAAAGAGGAGCAGATTTTTTTCCTCCTTGGGGGGTGTAGCGAGAATTACTGCTGAGGCTATTTGACTGGTGGCTAATCCCACACCTGCGATCGCTATGGTAGTATTGAGGGTGCGGTCGCTCTTGGTTTGCTCTAAATCAATAATACCTTGGACAGTGCTATTGAGATTTTGCAACAGAACTAAACCAGGGCTAAGATTAGCATAATCTGCGTCTACCTGACGCTGGTATTTTTGAGCATAAATTTCACTACCACTAAATTTTTTCAAAACCTCTAAATCACTACCTGGATAACTTTTTTCAATTTCAGCTAATCGTAATTTGTAATTATCTAAATTTAATTGAATTGTCGGGCTGTGATTTTCTAAATAAGTTAAAGCAATGGTATAATCAGAAAGGTTAATTAAATTCTCAGTTAATGTTTTTTGTAAATCACTTAACCTTAAATTATTATTTTGTAATAACTCAGTTAATTGATTAGATTGTTGAATCGAAGGTTGAATCTGGATATATTCTTGTTTTAGGGTATGTTTTTGATGGCGGCTTTGATAATATGCCCAGACTACTTTATGACGGTATTGCCATAAACGTAAAAAATCTTGATGTAGGTTTTTAACCTGTTCTCGCATTTCATCAGGTGATATATCATCAGGAAATAACCAAATTAAGATATGTTGATTTAATTGTCTAAATTGATTCCAAAACTCTTTACTTTCTACTGCTAAATTTTGGGGATGATACCATACTTCAAAAAACTTACCCCCACCTAAATGACCGTGACCAATTAAATCTCGTTGCCAGTTATAATCATTGACAACTTGAGTGTAACATTTTTGGGCTATTTCTTTTATTTCTACATCAGTTTTAGGACTAGTCAACCTTCCCCACAGTAACCAAGTTTGACCAATTGTACCTGTTTGTTGTCCCACCCGTTGATTTATATCTTCTTTAAGTTTTAAAAAAGGTTCATCGCCAAGATTTTGAATCTGATCATTAGATTTACCATTAGCATCTAATTTACCAGAATAATCAACTAACAATGAGTAAGTGTCATTAACTTGTAAAGGATAATAATAACCGTCTAATGGACTAGCAAAACTTCTCGTTATAGTTTCCAGAAGTTCTATATTTGTGGCATCAAAATTTTTAAATTTATTAAATTGTCCTACCTTTTGCTGCAATTCTTTTTCATCCAAATCACCGTATATTTTGCGGCAGAAGTTTTCACAGTTTTTATCTACTTTAGTTTCATCTTCTCCTAAACCATCCTTTAAATCATAAAGAAATAAATCAATACTAGGATAAATTATTTGTTCAGTCATTATTTTTGTCACCAGTAATATATGCTAAAACCTTACTAAGAAAATTGGGATTAACAACTTCTTTAGCAGTAGTTACAGATTCAACACTATTAAAAACATTAACTGCTGCATTCGTCAGTTCATCAGTTGGTTTATTACTTAAAGGGTTAGGTGGTAAACCTTTGTTTCGTACACCGATAAGAGCGCGAATTTTCAAGACTTCCTGTTGATAAATCTGATCTAAATCTGGATAACTTTCAGCGATTAAATCTAAACCACGAAGATTGCTAGGATTTAATTCTAAGGCTTTACTAATATTATTAAGTTGAAATTGAATATCAGAAGGCAGTGGTGTATCCAGGGGAAACGCATCTAAAATTATGTTGACAAAATATCATATTAGTGTATTTAGACAAAGAAAAACATAAAATGGAATTTAAATCATTATTAAGTCCTTTATTAATATCCTAAAAATTTAATAAATTGAGAGTAATTAGTT
>JANMEE010000212.1:0-7648 GCA_031376645.1 Dolichospermum sp. OTE_75_concoct_329_sub
TCTAAATATGTTTGATAAAATACAGGCAACATAAGCAACATTTTTATTTGGTACGGATTTTGGTGTGTTACCGCTTTTCATCCTAATCTGCCTACAATCCTTATTTCATCAGTCTTTGAGCATACTTCGTCGCCCCGTCAGAATCCAAGTATAGAAAATACACTTCGTAAAATAGTTGGTGAAGGATTTAATATCCTTGGTATTGTCAAAGCTAAAGGCGGATACAGTTATGTATCAACTTTATGGTTACAAAGCGGCATTCCCAACCAAAATATTCAACATTTTGCACAGCTAGTTCAGGAATTTTCAAACGAATATGGATGGTGGGAAATTGCCCATAACTCGTGTGAGGATATTGCCGAAGAATTACTTATTTTTTGTCAAGAAAAGCATCCTCAATGGGGGACTTTAATTAATTTCCTCAAAGCTAGTTGTTCACAGCAAGAAAAAGAAGTTGAACCGATTTCTGGGCAATTACTTCAAGGTATTGCTATTATTGCTGTTGAACTTGAACGACAAGGAACACTACCTGAAGAACTAAAAAGTGATAATGAGCGTGAGAAAATATTGGGAAATTATTACTTACCAAACAACTTTTTTCTAAGAAATTGGAATAGTTTAATTGAAGTTTTAACTCCTAAACAGCGTCGTTATGGAAGTAAACGCAGAATTATTAGTCGTCGTCAAAAACCTCTATCTCTAATTTTAGATGTTGCTGATTCTTTAAATATGCAGCTAGTTCTACCAGAACAAAACCTTTGGAAAAAAGGGTGGGAAAACTTGGGAGGAACTTTCTGCCAAATTCCAGAAGCGACTTGGGAAGGTACTATTCCCTCAAAGCCAGAATTAATGATTCCCGAACAAGTTGTAGATATCAGAAACATAGCGGAACTTTCGATGTGGCAACTTTTAGATCATAACCGTAAATGCTTAATGGAGTGGAAGGTTGAGGGTATAGACAGTGATTTTTCTTGTGTGGTATTTGATGCTTGGACAGGCGATCGCCTAAATCTTAACTCTACTAATCTTACTATTAGAGGCAGACAAGAAATTATTTTCTTTACTCCTAAAGGTATCCATATAAACTTCAGTCATGGTATTGAAATTTTAGATTCTTGTGTACCTTCTAGTATGAGAGACTGGCGAGGTCAACATCTCATACTCACAACTAAAGAAGCATCAATTAGCTTCTCTTCTAAAAATACTTATAACACTCTAATTAGCTGGATACATTCAGTGGAGGAACAACCAATCTTAAAAGGACTGAAACTCAAAGGTAAAAAATCTATTTATGTAGAAATTCCTACCCTGTGGTATCCACCTATTAAGGAAAAAATATTTTTCAATGTTTCTATCGAAAATATCACCCAACAGCAAACTATTATAAATACAACTGAAAAAATCCCTTTAAGCAGTAATTGGCAACCAATTTCTCTAAATAAATGGATTACTAAATCAGGAAAATATGAAGTCCGCTTTTGGAATCAATTAAATCGCTGGTCATATAAGTTTGAAATTCAAGACGAATATCAGATAAATGAAAAACCAGATATGAGAAATTTATTAATTAGTAGCAGTTCTCAAGTAGAGTTAAAAACATCACCTATTTTGACAAATTCAAGTACAAAATTCTGGTCAGAAGAAATTAAAATAGAGGGGCTTTTTCCTTTAGAAATAATCAGTTTATCTCTACAAGATCAACACGAAACTTTATTTTCTCAATGTCAAGCAGATTCATTGGGTAATTTATCGTTAAATTTAGCATCTTGGTATAATTCATTATCATCTAATTCAGATTGGTATGCGTTAGATTACCAACGATTAGGTGGCGAATTAGAAACTTTGATTAAAATGCAAATTGCCCCTTTATCAATTAATTGGAATTGGGAGAATCAAGCAGTTAAAATATCTGGTTTATTCCCTCATGAAAATTATTTTCTTTCATGCTGGAATTTACTCTTGCCTGAAAAGCCACCATTAGAAATTAAAATTCCACTAATTTTGTCAAATGAAGAAACAATTACTGTTCCATTAGAATTAGGACATGGTATTTATCATATTCAGCTATTTTGCTCAAGGAAACTATCTCATAATCTAGGTTGGTGGTGTGTTAGTAATCAAAATGATTTACCAGAGGAAGCCTTAGAAAATGAGGATTTAGAAAATTACTGCTATACCATTCTAGGTAATGAATCCGTGAATGATTTTATAAAAGCTACCAATAAATTTGACTATGATTCATTTTTATTAAAGACAACTATTGATAGCTTGAAAAATTTACCATGCTATTTTCCAGAATGGTTAGATATTAATTCTCTTACAGACAAACTGCAACCTCTTCTTGAAAATCTCAAAGTTAATTTGAAAATTTCTCCAAATAGGCAACAATCAAGAATATCAAAGATAGGGAATAATAATGATTTAGAAACAACTCAAAATAAATGGTTATTAATAAAATTAAAAACCCATAAAAAACGTGATATTGTTTCTAAACAAATAGAAAAAATGATGCAAATAAATAATCCAAAACTAAAAATTTTAATTCTTCATGTTCCTAAGATAGATGTTTACAAAGATATTTTATTACTGGAATATCAACAAGTAAGCAATATTAATACTCATGATATTCTTTCAGAATACATTCAAGAAAATCGGCATTTAAAATATAATGAAGCTCAAAAAATCTTAGGATATTAAAGTCATGTTAGATTTAGATAAAGCAATTACTAGATTACTAAGTAATCATCGCAATCCGCAAAATCAAAGTATTCCATTGCCTTTAACCAAGCATCAAATTATCTCACTTTTAGTCACAAGCATTTCTCCCAATGAGTCTTAAGATAACCTAACAACTGAAATTCAAGATACTCTCAATGAATTGGAAGCAGAAGGGGAAATTGTAGCAGGAAAACGAAACTTTTATTGTATGGCTTTACCCACTGTTTTAGCAAAAAATCGAGAAGATTTAACAGGTTTATTATTTTGTGGTGATCGCGCTTATTTAACTCTGGCACATAAAGTCTTAAACAGTCAAAAAAATTCTCAAAATCCTTTACTATTACGCCCTAAAAGTACCCATTTTCATAGGATAAAAGATGGACTAAATCAAGTTGGTATTCGTTTCCTAACTATTTCAGATAGTATTGAATATTTACCAAAACCTCGAAATCCACTAAAATCTGAATTGCGTTCAACTTGGGCTGAAGATCCGTTTTTGATTCAAAGAGGATAACTTATCATTAGCTGGAGTTCGGGCGCTAATTTTATATCCAATGAATGCCTTGGTAAATGACCAAGTTAAACGCCTACGGCAATTATTATGTCGGCAAAAAACAGCCCAGATAAACAAGATAACATTTGGATTTTACACTAGCCGTACTCAGAAAGATAAACAAAAGGCAATAGAGTCTCTCAGAGAAGAATTTGCAGCTTATGATCCCAAAGAACTATGGCAATTATTTAACCAGACGGAAAAAGAATCAATAAAAGAAGACGAATTAATTGACAAAGCTATTGAAAAAACTTCCCAGGTACAACTACTCTCACGACAGGAAATGTGGGAATCACCGCCCCATATTTTGATTACTAACTATTCAATGCTGGAGCATATGTTAATTCGCCCAAAGGAGCGAAAAAATATTTTTGAGGCTTCAACAAATACTTTTAAAATGTTAGTAGTAGACGAAGCTCACACCTATAATGGTGCTACAGGTAGTGAAGTTTCCATGCTACTAGAACGTTTTAAAGCTTCTGTTGGTATCAATGAAAAAGGTAAAATTCGTTGTATTGCTACCAGTGCCAGTTTAGGAGATGAATCTGTAAACAAGCAAGTTCTGGCATTTGCAAAAGAACTTTTTGGTGAATCTTTTAGTCAAGTAATTCGCGGTCAGCGTCTCACTGCTAAAGACCGATTAGGTAATCCTTATACCGTACCTCCTGGACTGACTAATGAAGAGATTTTAGAGTATTTAAGCATTCTCGAATTACCAGAAATGAATGCTCCCATAAGTCAATGGTATGACCAACTTAGTGCTATTGTACCTGAACCAGAATTACAAGCAGCACAGTTACAAATAGAAAAAGATCACCATAAAATCCACAAATTTCTATGGTTAGCTCTTAAACAACATCCTCTAATACATCGACTGATTAACATACTTAGTCGTGAACCTCAACCTTGGGAAAAAATTGTCCGTTCTCAAGAACTGTGGGGAATCAATTTACCAATTAAATTAGATGGAAATATTGATGATACAGACGCAAAAATAGCTTTAGCTCATCTACTACAATTGGGTACTTTAGCCCGTGATAATCCAGATGATTTACCTTTACTGCCAGTAAGATTACATCTTTTATTTCGCAGTTTAGAAGGACTTTATGCCTGTATTAATCCTAAATGTCCGGGAGCAGTACGTCATACAAATCATCCAGAGCGTGAAGTCCGATATGGACAACTTTATTTGCATGATAAAAAGACTTGTGAATGCTGTTCTTCTCCCGTATTAGAATTAGGAAGTTGTTCACAATGTGGTCAATCTTACGTATTTACAAATCGTGAAAATTCTGGAGAATTAAAATCTTTACCTAGAGCAGTTCAAGCATTAAAAGATAATACCAAAATTTATACATTAGCTTCTGGAAATTTAGATAGTATCACAGAAGAAGATGAAATTGCTGAAGAGGAAGAAGAACAATCAACAACTATCAAAACTTTTAAATTTGAACTCAAAAAGAATGGATGGATTGGTAAACCATCAGATGAAACTTTCACAGCGAAACTAACAAGAGAAAATGAATTATATCTAGCATGGCATCGCCAAAAAGATGATAAAGATCAGAATGGATGTTATTTAACTAAATGTGCTGCTTGTGGTGCCGGTATTGGGCGCACTACTTTAGCAATTAACCGATTTGTGACTTATACTGATGGAGCATTGGAAGCAATGCTTGATAGCCTTTTTGAATTACTTCCCGAACCAGAACACACTAAAAATAACTCCTCAACGCGTAAATTACTAACTTTTTCTGATGGTCGTCAGGATGCAGCTTTTTTTGCTTCCGATTATCAAAGGACTCATACAGAAATACTATATCGTCAGATGCTTTGGCAAGCCTTTCAAAATGTCAAAGATAGAGAGAGTATTGCGTCTGTTACTCAAGTAATTAATAAACTAAAAACAGAATTTTTAGAAGTTTATATTCCTCATCCTGACAGAACATCAAATTTGAATTATAAAAGCTATCATTCTCATGATTCAGAAAACCAAAAGAAAGACATACCAAATAAAAGGGATGCGGAAGATTTAGCTCAGAAACGTGCTAAAGAAATATTACTTAGAGAATTTGCTCTTCCTTTTAACCGTCGTGTAACCTTAGAAGCATTTGCACTGTTAACTTGTCATATAGATTTAGAGGAGCGTTTTATTGAATTAGTTGCACATAAATTTGAAATAACTAACAATGAAGCCAAAATTTTCTTAACTAGTGTTACAGATATTATTCGCCGTACTGGAATTGTCAGCATTGAAGGTTCATCTAAATATTTTCCAGAAACTGGAGGTGTTGAAGGTGGTCGTCCTGAAATGGTAGATGTTCAGGGAAAATCAAAAAATTATCTGTTTCTAGAAAAACCACAAGAAAAGAAAAACGATAAATTTAAAAATTATCCAGTATTTTTACCACAGTGGAATCAAGATGGAAAACTTAGTCAAAGACAAAATCGTCTAGGTTGGTATTTTTCACAAATATTTGAGCAAGAAAGATTTCCTACAAAAGAAGATTTTATCTGGCTTTTCCGACAACTTCAAGACTTTGCTTTACTTGTTTCAGCTAAAGAGGGATTTCAACTCAACTGGCAAAAACTAAATATTATTGAGACACAGGAAAATTGGTATCAATGTAATTGCTGCCAGCAGGTTTTTCATGTTCCAGGTTTAGCAGAAATCATTGAATCTAAACTTAAGGCTAAACTAAGAGTACAAATATGTCCAACTAATAAATGTGGTGGAACTCTTGAGGCTTATACTTCTGAAAAAATTGAACAGTCTATCACTGAGCATTACCAGCAGTATTTAATTAAACAACGCTTACCCTTACCACTGCGATCACAAGAACATACAGCACAACTTGGTGTTGCGGAACTAGAAAAACGTGAAAACCGTTTTCGTCAAGGTCGTATCAATATGCTTAGTTGTTCAACAACATTGGAAATGGGGGTAGATATTGGTGAATTGCAAGCAGTTGTTCTCCGTAACTTTCCTCCCCACGTTAGTAACTACCAACAGCGAGCCGGACGTGCTGGCCGTCGCACAGATGGTGTAGCTATTACACTAATGTATGGGCAACGTCGTCCTCATGACCGATTTTATTTTGAGCAACCTAAACAGCTAATTGCTGGTAGTAATCAAATACCTAAACTTGATTCTGGTAACTTCCAAATACAACAGCGTCACATTCGCTCTGAATTATTAGCTAAGTTTTTGCGAGATAATTGGAGTTTGAGTGCAGAAGAAGTAACAATAGCAGAATTTCTGAATTTACCAACAGAAAATCCTGCTGCTTCTGAACAATTTACCCCTGCTATTGAAGCCATGATTTGTCAATTACAAGTATGGCTGAGAACTGATAAAGCAGTAAATTTTACTGCGATGTGGTTAACTCGATTAGATACATCAGAAAGTCAAACTGTGACGATACTAGATGAATTTTCTCAGGAGATTGAGAAGTTTCAAGCACAGCAACTACAAGATTGGCATAGTTTAGCGGAAGTAATAGCACAACTCCAAAATCGCATGACTGATCCATCTGAAAGAAAAAATCTAGTGCAGATTGCCAAAACTATTGAGCGTACAGAAAATGAAATCAAAAAAATTGCAACTCGTCGCTTGCATGATGAACTCGCACAAGCCAGTATTTTACCAATCTATGGTTTTCCCATTGACGTAGTTCGCCTTTTAACTGGAGAGAGTGATGTCTATAATTCTGCCAAAGGAAGGCATAGACTAGAACGCGATCGCCGTCTTGCACTTGGTGAATATGCTCCAAGTCAAGAAATAGTTGTTGATGACCGAGTTTATAAAAGTGTTGGGATTATTAAACCAGCAGAACTAGAAAAAAAATACTATTGGGTTTGTCAAAACTGTAATCATTTTATTCCTGATGATAAGCAAGATAATTTAGTAGAAAGTTGTCCAGTCTGTGGTCACGAACCATCTTCATCAGCCGCTCAAAAAAAGAAACTTTACAAGATTCCTAAAGCATTTTCAACCGACTGGGAAAAGCCTCCCCAAGTTACCCCCTACATTAAACCTCAACGTCAACCCATATCGCAAATTTTCTTAATCAATGATGGAGATACTTCAGAAACTCTGCCACCCTCAAAATTTTACACTCTGACTATTAGCAAGAGAGGAAATTTCTTTTTAGCAAATCAGGGTTCTTTGGGAAATGGTACAGGCTTCAATAAGCAAGGTTTTGCAATTTGTAACCTCTGTGGACGCGATCTCAGCAGGGGAAACGCATCTAAAATTATGTTGACAAAATATCATATTAGTGTATTTAGACAAAGAAAAACATAAAATGGAATTTAAATCATTATTAAGTCCTTTATTAATATCCTAAAAATTTAATAAATTGAGAGTAATTAGTT
>JANMEE010000226.1:0-2372 GCA_031376645.1 Dolichospermum sp. OTE_75_concoct_329_sub
ATTTCTAGTTATAGTATTTCCCATGATGTTTCTTTGGTGCGGGTTGTTTTCTGTGATGCTTTTGCTTATGATCAAGGTTATTTAACACCAGAATCTCTAGCCGATAGAGTTCAAGTTAAGGGTAGAGGTGGTACTATTTTACAGCCAGGAATTGATTTATTGACAACAGCCGAGGATTTCCCGAAAAATGGACCATTGCTAATTATTACTGATGGCTATTGCGATAATTTACATATTCGTCGAGAACACGCTTTTTTAATTCCTGTAGGTTGCCGATTACCTTTTATTCCTAAAGGTCAGGTTTTCAGAATTAAGTAAAGTAAAAACCAGCAAAATTAAAGTCCCAACTTTTGCCTTACTACTTCATCTTTATCTTTAAAGCCTATCAGCACAGCCGTTCCATCTTTGAGGAAAAGAGGGCGTTTGAGCAGCATTGCATCTTTGCTAAATGCCTCAATCCACTGCTTATCTGTCCAAGTCTTTTTGTCATCACCTAAAGCCCGGTAGGATTGACCAGAAGTATTTCGCATAGCCGCAGAACCCAAAGACGTTACCCAATTTTGAACCATCTCACGAGTTGGGGGAGTTTCTTTGGTGTTAATGAACTCATAGTCAATACCATTTTCTTGAAGCCACTTGAAAGCTTTTTTGCAAGTTCCGCAGTTCGGTATTCCGTAGATTTGGATAGACATAAAAAAGATTAATAAGTTTGAAGTACATATTTTAGCTATTTTTAAAATTTAATATCATCTAAGGGTAATAATCCTGCGTCCACGTCAGCAAAGTCTTCGTCCAGTGCTTCAAGAGTGGAGGAGGGATTTTTTCTTGATGGGGGAAATGATGGCAAAGGGGATACCATTTTGTATAATGGTCAGGGGTTCGCCCGTTTCTTGGGCTTGGTTGAGTAGGATTTGAACAGTTTCAGGGAGTTCTGCAAGGGTAATTTGTGTCATGGTGGGTTCTGGGGTTAGGGAATAGCAACTTTGGCGTACATCTATTTTACCTGTGACGGCATTGGTAATTAGAGAGGTGCGATATTTATTTTTTTAACAAAAGACATTCCTGACGCTTGCAGGGCAAATGCACGCCCAATAGAATCAGCCGTAAATCGCTGTGTGTTCCCAAATTCTAATTTGACAATATCTCCTCTATTCGGAAAATAAGAATTAACTACCAATCCTCACTCCCCACAGCGGTTCCAGTTTCAGGATGAAATTTATCAGAAGTCATACCAGCAGAGCAACTCATCAATAAGGCCAGCCGATAATTCAAAAACTGTCCTAACGCAGCATGGTAATCGGTCAGTGGCGAATCACTCAAAAAAGTTTTAATCTCAACTGCAATTTTTTCTTGGTCTCGCTCTGCTGCTAATAGTTGCTGGGCACCTAAATCAATTTCAAACTTTGTTCCGCCTACTTCCAGTCGCAGGGGGTCATCGGTTATCTGCCACTGCTCCTTTTCCAAAGCAATTCTAACCACAGCATGAAATCTATCTTTAGCTGCCATCGTTATCTTTCTCTAATTTACTTGCAATTATAGAACAATTGAAATCAAGAGTGCGTTTCGCCCCATCACACGGTGGGCGTAAACCGACTATGCAATCACTGTGATCACCAGAAGAGGCAGAGGGGCAGGGGGCTTTCTAGCAAGGGAAGCAAGCCCTTCCTCTCTGCGACAAGCGTTGCGGTTGCGGAGCATGGGGAGCATGGGGAGCATGGGTAAGAAGCCCCGCCCCAGCCGAGCGCCCTGGAAGGGCGGGGTACAAGCTTTATCCCAGTCTCTCCCCCCTGCGCCCTGCCTCTTTTGACCGTAACTGCACGCACCAAAAGCCATCTAATGCGTTAACCAAATATTCCCAACCAGCGATTCCTACGGAGCGCTGAGTGCAAGGCACACGCTCTGCGAACGCTATCGCCAAGTTAGACAGGAAGTTCCCTGCACATCTACTTAAAGGATAGAATAAAATAAAAGCTTCCTGAAAGAGCCCTTCCAGGAAGCTAGATGTTAATTGTTATGTGATGGTTATTTCCCAAATGGATATCACTAATGTTGAGGTTAGCCCGGTAGAAATTCTCCCTCCCTCCTCCAGTAAAGTTGTATCTCGTGATACTTCTGCATCTGTTACCGCCGAATTAGTTGAGGAGGTGATTCGCCAATATTATTACCGCACACCTGCTGTAGCAAATGATGAGGAGTTGATCTTGGCTTGGGCAGGGTCACAGAACCGTGAGCAAACTAAGCGAAAATACTATCGCTTTGGTCAAAAATTACTCGCTTGGTTGGAAAATCAAGGTGTACGGGATTTACGGCTGGTTCAGCCACCAAAGTTACTGGAATTTATTGCTAGTTGGGGTGAGGTTTCCCCTTATACT
>JANMEE010000231.1:0-2594 GCA_031376645.1 Dolichospermum sp. OTE_75_concoct_329_sub
CATCCGAAAGGGAATTTGGGCTTTTGGTTCAGTTTGAAATTCTATATGCAGAACAATTTCATCTGACTGTAACAGAATTAACGCATCTGCTCGAATCGGTTCGAGGGATAATTCTGATGGACTGAGTTGGGTGAGTTCAATAGATTCACCAATTAACCAGGTGGCGAAATCGGCTGAAAATGACTCGGCTAAAAAGCGACAGACATTATCAAACATAGACAGGCATCATATCAGTCATCGTTACATATTACTCTGTTGAGAAGGCACTCCGCGTCTGCGGTTTTTTTCTGTTCACCTGCTTAACGGGTGACAAGGTAGCTAAACAGCTTGTTTCATAAGGGATAGAGCCTGAAAGCCACGTTGAAAAAAGAGGCGTTTATGAGGCTTAAGATTGATTAAGTTCAGAGCTAAATCACCCCATAATTCCATGCCATAAATCCATAATTGTCCGTAGAGAGAAAAGCTAAAATCACTTTGACGTGGGTACTTGTCCTGATGTTGTTGAATACGTCCCGCATAAGTCTCTATACCTAATTTTTTCATCCGTTGACCGTGCATAGTGGCTAAACTATAAGCAATGACAATCAATAATACTAAAGCTAAAAAGCGAGTTTCATTTACTTTAGTATCCTCTAGATTATAACCACCAGTTTTACAATCCTTGAAGAATTGCTCAATTCCCCATCTACATCTATAGAGACATAAAGTTTGTTGAAGAGTTGGTAGATTTGTCAAGATATACCAAGGTTCTTTTGGTCCTTTGTTACGATATTTTCTTTTCCAATAAACAGCAATATTAAATAAACCTAATTCATCTCCTTTACCACATTTTACTCCCTGATAAAACTTCGACATCCCTGGCTTAAATCCTTGGTTTTTAAGAACTTGATATTCAAGTCCTGGTTGTCCTAGTTGTTCTTGGAAATAAAGGTTTTTCTTCTGACGTAGAGCAAAGTAAACTCCTTGCTCATCAAGCCATTTAGCCAGTTTTGGACTATGAAATTCTCTGTCTGCTAAGACCACAATCCGACATTTTTTTAACAACTTTATTGCCGTTTTTATCAATCTTTTTTGTGTTTGTAAATTACTATTTCCGACATGATTTAATGTTTCCCAATATAGTGGTAAAGCATGAGTACCCCATACCAATGTCACCATAAATATATTCCGCCCTTTCCACTGAGTTCGATCCAGTGCCACCATCCAATAACCATATTTTTGATATTGTTTTTTATGAAAATAACGCCGCTGTTCTCGATTCAATTGTTTTGGTGTTAACGATTGTCTAATCCAATATTTTATTAATGGAAACCATAATAATTTTACGCAGAGTTTACCTATTCCTAAAAATCTTTGTAGATTACGTTTTCTGCTTTCATATTTAATTGGTTGGGGAAACAAGCTGGCCAATTTTGACAGTTTTACTTGGCGATGAGCTTGTATTAATAACAACAATATTTCTAGTGTCAAATACTGCTGTTTACTCAAATGCTTTCGGAAAATTGTTTGATATGATTGTGGTAACATTTTTTGCTTTGCGGGCTTCCTTATCCCTATTTTTTTACCCCCTTATTTTCTCAAATTATTGCCACATCTCATCTTCAACCGCCTTGTCACCCGTTAAGGTTCACCTGACTTGAAAATAGATTTTCATCCCTCCTGGTGTACGCAGTTCATGATAGCTACTTAATGGATCACATTTCTTCTCAAAACCTCGGCAACACAGTCCCCGTTCCCGCATCCTTTTTAGAACGAACATAGGTCTTAGTCGTATCACTCTTACTATGCCCCAACTGGTCTTGCACCTCAAACAGTGATTTACTATCCACCGCCCGCGACGCGTGAGAATGGCGTAACCAGTGGCAAGAAAACTTCACCTTGGCCACCTCAGATATATCCTGAATCAACTTTTTAATCGCCCGGTCACTCAATGGCAACCCCCGCTTTTTCGGGTCAGGTGACAGATTCGGAAACACTGGCATCTTCTCACCTGCCATCCCCCGGTACTTCTTAAATATCAGCGAAGTCTGGTGGTCTAAACCAATCTCCCGGTACTTCCCCCCCTTCCCCCGAAACTTAATTGTGTAATAACCCCTGGACCTATCTGACGGTATTGGGTCGGGTTGCCATTTAAAGTTGTGCCAATATAAACCCGGATAATCTTCCTTAGGCTGACCCGGTTTATCACCAGGAACCGTCACCCGACCAACCTCACCCACCCGCATCCCACTATAAAAAAGCAAAGAAAAAACCAGCCAGTACTGCTCCCCCAACCGCTGGGCAACATCAGCCAACTGCGCCATCTCCCAATCTTCTAAATAACGCTCTGCCTTCGGTAAGTCACTGAAATTATCGTAATTTATGGTACTGGCGATATTCCGTAAAAAATAGCCAACATTCTCCCCATGACCATAACTCCAAAGAGATCGCAACATTAGCACCTGGTTAGATTTAGTATAAGGGGAAACCTCACCCCAACTAGCAATAAATTCCAGTAACTTTGGTGGCTGAACCAGCCGTAAATCCCGTACACCTTGATTTTCCAACCAAGCGAGTAATTTTTGACCAAAGCGATAGTATTTTCGCTTAGTTTG
>JANMEE010000237.1:0-25786 GCA_031376645.1 Dolichospermum sp. OTE_75_concoct_329_sub
GAAAATTTCCACAAACCATTTTCAATGTCATTCCCGCAAAAGCGGGAATCCAGATTGTCTTATGGAACATAAATAATTTCTGGATTCCCCTTCCCCGTTTTCACGGGGACAAGCTTCAGGGGAATGACATGAAAACAGGATTAATCATTCTATGGAGTTCTTTATCACCATAATGAATTAGCCAATTTTCTGGATGATGACATTTGGGTTCATGTCTAATAAAAGGGATTCTAATAATATCAAATAACTCTGGTTCTTGACCATCTCTAGTAGTGTAATGTTCTGGATATAGAGTTCTGAGGAAATCGGCGACTGTATGGACTAGAACGCACGTCAGCTAAGGCTGTTACTTGATGTTGCAGTAACTAGTTCGATAAATGTTTCAATTGCATGATTGGAATGACCAATAGTAAATGTTTTCATATTCATTAATTTTTTATCCAGAAATAATACCTATAATAATTTTCACAAGTGTTGATAAATCTTCTGGAACTCGATTTAGAATTAGCCAAAGCTGTAAAACAAACGTTTTTAATTTATTTATTTCCTCATCATACAGCTTCTGTAGAAATTTTAAAATTAGCTGGAATGATGTAAACTGCGAAAATTTACTTTATTCCAAAATTCCCAACAAAATTCTCATCAAATCTTCTAAATCATCAGGAATTCGATATAATGAAATATCTTGAAAAATCTGGCGATTCGTTTTTTCTAATCTCCCAAAACGCCAAGCATCACCAATAGTTACAACTCCATAAAATACATCACCTTCTTCAACTTCAGAAATGGCAATTAACTCTACTGCCATCTGTGTAAAACCTCGTGTTAAATCATCATTTTTTGCCTCAACCACCAGTAAACCTGAATTACGTTTGAGAAAATAATCCAAATTACCTTTTAACCAATTATTCACAGATAATGGATACTCAATTCTTACTTGACATTGACAATAACGAGCAACTTCTAATAATGTAGGTGCTACTAAAGTTTCCCGTCGTGCTGTCTCACTGCTCAAACTAACTAAGGGTAAAGATTCTTCAATTCTTTGTTTTAATTCTTCTAGTCTTTCTAAAGGATGATTACTTTTAGGTAAGTCAATATGTCTTCTAAGTAAAGAGTAGCCTAATTCTGCTAATATTTCATCAGCTTCATAGGGCATTTCAAAGTAAGATCGGAATGTGTAGGATTGATTTTCTGATAATATTTTTCTACGAGTCATATTTTGTCTGAATCAGGATATCCAGGATTTTAGGATTTACAGGATTTTTATTTGCAATAATCTTTGAAAGTCACTACTTCAATAATATCTTAATTTCTTTCTTTATTTTTATAAAAATTGATTTGTGATCATATGAAATTATAGCATAGATTCGGGTTTCTGAAATCCATCATGAGGTAATTGTTGAAGTTCATCTTCTGTAATATCTTCAGTAATTTCTTGAGCAATTTCCCAAATGTTTTTATTAGTTAATTCTTGATTTTTAACTTCATCATTAGGCTGTATTTGAACATTTTTTAAAAGGTGTTCAAATTGATCAATAGGCAAAATAACGGCGGTTTTTTCTCCGTTTTCATTAGTAATATATTGAATTTGTAAATTAATTGTGTTAGCTATTGTGAGAGTCATAGTAATATTTACCGAATAATGTTATCTAAGAAGCGTGAAGTTCTTAATACATAGCCATACTTATTATAGCTTAAATTTTTACGTGGCGTGAAAACTTGCATTCATAATCATTTATTGATTATCTCTCCAATTCTCCAAAGAAAAATTAATTACAGTTTGGATTCTGATAAAATCAGTATCAGCCGAAACTAACGTTAATTGATTACGAATTGCTATTGCTGTTATCCAAAGATCATTTTCATCAAAACCTAATTGAGTGATTTTAGTCGTTTGCCGTTTAGTTTTTTGCTTTGGTCCAAATTTATTAATTAATCCGGCTTTTATTTGTCCATAAATTTTAGCAGTTACATAATAAACTCGAATATCTGCGATAAATTACTCAATACGAGTTAAATTTTCTTCCTTATAATTAGAATTTTCTGCCATATAAGTTAGCTCACCTACTGGGATAATAGTAGTATCTATATTCCTTTCTCAAACTTCTTGTATATAATCAAGAAACGTCTGATTTTTCTGAAAAATTAAACTACAATGATTAGTGTCTAAAAGATACATCATTCAAAAGGATTAATACGATTATTAATTTTCACTTTACCTCTAGTTTCAGAGACTAACTTCAGACATTCTTCCAAGTCATCCCCTACCCATGTACCAGCATGACGTAAAATTGAACGTCCTGAAGCTGGCTTATAGTTAGTGTTTTCTGATAAACTTGTTTCTTGTTTATATTTAATAAATTCCACAAATTCATCAATAAATTTCAAATTTTCTGGTGAAATAGTTAATAAATTTTGTTCAATTTTTTGTCTTAATTTAAGAGAGTTCATAATTTTGACCTCCTAATTACAATTAATATTTTTTACTTTAGTAATTTTTGATCATATGAAATTATAGCATAAATTCGGGTTTCTGAAAACTATATTGCAAAAAACATTTGTCTGAATCAGGATATCTAGGATTTAAGGATTTACAGGATGATGATAAGATTAATATGATAGATTATAATCCAAATCATCTTGTCCGATTACTGAACTAATAAACCCTCGAATTTATCAGGACAGTTCAAGAACTCGTTAATTTCATTTCATGTAAAAAAATATCGTCAAACTAAACTAGGCAACCTGCAACGGTTGTATAGGAAACATTCTAGGTTCTGGTAATGCTTTATTCTCTTCAGTCAGCATCTCAACAAAAGTTTCAATCACTTCCTGACCATTTCTCGCAGCTTCTTCATAAGTTCTACCATGAGTATGAAACTCCTGCCAGGGAAATTCAGGTAAGTGAACTAAAAAAACTTGATCCTCTTGAGACCATTGAATCACCATACTGTAATGATAAGTCATTTTTCACCTTCTTGATTTTCTTGCTTGTTCAATTTTTCAAGTTTTTTCAGCACTCGTTGAATGTTTTTTTCTAAATATAGCGGAGCATCATCTCCATCTTTTCCCGGTATGGTTAAGGGTTCTTCCAGTAATAAAGGATGTTTCCAATAAGTATGACTTTTACCTCTACCTGCTTGAAGGAGATACCCAACTTTTGCTACTATTGCCTTCAGTTCTCTTATTTTCTTCGGCATTTCTCATTATCACACTCCCAGTTTATATTTTATGCTATTTCTGTACAACATAATCATTGTCTGAATCAGGATATCCAGGATTTAAGGATTTACAGGATGATGATAAGATGAATATGATAGATTATAATCCAAATCATTTTGTCCGATTATTCAACCAATAAACCCTCAAATTTATCTAGCCTCCATCAGTTCTCACATTTTACCAAAATTATCAATAACTAAGATAATCAAATCAAAAAATCCTGTACATCCTAAAATCCTAGACATCCTGATTCTGACAAGGTGAGACAATGAAGTTATTTAAAAATTGAATCACCATGCTGTAGTAATAGATTATTCATTAACCTTCCTTAAACTTATCAGCAACTCGTAAAATAATTTCCTGCCATCTTTGAGCAATATCTATAATTAAACCTTGCTCTGCTTGAGGTAATTTTTCGACTGTGCTGAGGATGAGGATATTTGCAAGTTTTTGTAATGCCTCTTTATATTTAGCAGAACGCACATCTTCCACAACCTCACCTAGACTATTTAAAGTTTCCCAAGTGTCAGGACGTAAAAGCGAATCTTGTGGGAAAACAGGTAATTTTATGTCAGAAATAGAATCTATGGAGTCTGGATCAATATAGTAAAACTCTTTTAAAGTTTGAGCTAGGATGTACATTTCCTCACCATAGAGAAGAGAACGCACCACAGCAAAAGCTTCCATTGCTTTCGTTGGTTTTTTTTCATGTAAATACCAGAAGCCAGCAGAAGCAGCACGAGCAGGGGTGTTTATGCGAGGATTTGTCAAAAAAAGAGCCTGTAATTCTTCCCGCCAAGATTGAGATAAATAGGTTAAATTATCAGATAAATAGGGTAAATTATCAGATAAATTGGATAAATCATCTATGATATATGACTTCAGGTCTGCATCTAAAGAGGCTGAAGTAAAACGTACTAAATCCCAATCAACTGGAGATTCAGCTAATTTGGAAACATACCAAATAACTTGGTCATCTTGAGTTTCCGCAAGTACGTTGTTAATGGCTTTTAAAACAGAATTAGATTGGAGAGTATATCGTAAGAGTTGATTGGCATTGTCTAATCCTGTTTTCCAATCTTGTTGCAGCCACTTTTCTAGACGAGAATCAAGATATGGTATGGGAATTGGTGTGATACGAGGAATAAAAAAGCCATTATTTGGGATAGTTCGCAAGTTGAAAGGTAAACTAATTAGCCAGTTATCTAGACGCAGTAAAATGGAGAAGCCCCCCATATAAAACGCCAAAGAAAGTGTAACCAATACTCTCACTGGTATCGTCACAAACAATAAAAACTTCATTACAAACAATAAAAACTTCACTGGTATCGTCACAAACAATAAAAACTTCATTGCTACATTGACATTAAGGATCAAGCCCCTGGCTAACACCTGGTCTAACCTAACCAAAATCACCAAAAAACATATGCCCAAAAGGAATATGCCCAACAATCTGCCCAACGATATGCCCAACAACAGTTGCGATGTCACGCACGATACCACACGCATTACTCCCATTTTTACAACTCCCCCTACGTGTAGCCCCATATCAACATTAACGTTTCTCATTAGTCCAAATACCATACCCAACTTCACGCAAAATACTAATATTTGAACAGGCTGGACGGCTACGCCCCCCAACTCCACGTCAAGCGGCACGCCCAATTCCACGAACAACGCTTCAACTCCCCCCAGCAGATCCCACTTCACGCAAAACACTGTGAATCCCGCTATAACTCCGGCTACTGTTATCACTACCATTTCCGCTACATCTGGTGCTACTGTTTGTGCAACTTCTTTTCGCTCACGCTCACTAAGACTAAGCATGAGCATTACGAGGATAACTAACCCTATAAATATGCCCCCCCTGCAAAATACGACCAACTTCACAATTTCCCTCACAAGTGACCAGTCAAGTAAAACACCTATTTTCTGTAAAATTAGACTGATTAATAGAGTTGTAAATACCGCCAAAAACAATGCTTGAAGAAGTAAATGACGCTGGATAGGATATTGACGTAGTAATTCCGGTACTTTTCCCCAAGTTCTTTTCTTTTTAGGAATTTCCCCACCACCAAACTCCTCCACATACCACCGCAAAGCCTGGGGAAAGTAAAACACCCAATACAACAAACGCAAATAATCTAAGGGATTCCACATTGACAGGGGACGGTCTAATTTAGGCGCTAAGTCCAGACGTGGTACAGGGGAATTTTGGATCATATATGCTCCACAGATCAAGAATAACTTTAATTACATAACCGCATCAGTTCCCGAAGATGTCCACAGCTTTCTTGCATAAGTTGGCTGGTGTCTTCTTCAGTAACCATCAAATAAGTTATACCATGATGTATGAAATTTTAATATTTGCAAAACAAATAATATTGAAAGTCTGCATTTTTCAATTTTATTAAAACTCCAATTATCCTTGTTATTATATTTAGCAACATTAACTATATAGCATTTCCTAATTTAATAAAGTACAAAATTATCTGCGTTTATCTGCGTCCATCTGCGTTTAATTATTACTGCTTGTACATCACTTAAATGGGAATAGCTATAATGAATAAAATAGTCAAAAAATCCTGTAAATCCTAAAATCCTGGACATCCTGATTCAGACAAATAAGAATAATAAATGACCACAATTAAAGAAAAACTCATTGCGTCAATTGAAAATGCACCAGAACCTATTCTGGAACAAACCCTCGACTATCTTGAATATCTCAAAACCAAAATAAATGCCTCTGCTATTAAATCAAGCAGTATTCCTCTAAAAGATGGAGAACCAATATTACGCGGATCTAAAGCCAAAGATTTGCTACAATTTGCTGGAACTTGGCAAGGTGACGACTTTGAGAAATGTCTCCAGCTTGTTTACGATACCCGATCTGAATCTGAATTCTGATGTATCTTTTAGACACTAATCACTGTAGTCGCATCATCTTTGGTGAAACTAATCTTATCCAACAGAACTTAAACATTTTTACTGGTTTTTATAACTCTCTATATCTAGATATTAAAGCTCAGGAAGTTATTTAAAAATCACTTCTTCCCGAATCTCAATATCCAAAGCGCGTTGAACTTTCAAAATCTTGGTGAAACTAGAATTAGCATATTGATTAGCCTCATCACGTTGTACCTGTTGTTCCTTAACATTTAAAAGTTCAGCTAATTGTTCTTGAGTTAACCCACGAAAAATCCGTGCTTTAATTAGTGCTTCTGGCAATTCTTCCAAAGAACTACATTCCAGCTTATCTATTTTCCTCGCTTTGAGGTTTTCATATTCCTCCACTTGTTCTAAAAGTTCTTCTAGTTGACCATTAAGTGACCCTAAATATGATTGATGCCGTAGCTTTTCATTTTCATTATCTTCTGGTGGTACTTTTTTTTTCAGATTTTCTATAGCTGATTGAAATTTTTTAATCTGAGCTTTAGTAACCATATATTGACGTTCATTTAAAATCATGCCTAATCTCCTTATATAATCATAATCTTGGTTAAGAATATTACCCAAAATTGAGTAATATTCTGTTGTTAGTTTTCTACAAATCTAGTGCAATAATTCCTCTAATTTTACCATTTTTATCTTTTTGAAAAAAATCTATAAAAGTTTCATAATCATTTGCATAAAGATAAGCTTCAAAAATTTCACCTCCATAAGTCTTCTTTTGTGCTAATCTTTTATTCATACCAGCATCAAATAAGTTTATATCTAAAGATTGTAATAATTTAAAATCTACACCCTGATCATCGTATAGGAGGTCAAAATCCTTTGGATAGGTTTTTCTACTAACAAAACTACCACCAATATAAATTCGACTACATCCGGTTTGTTTTAATATTTCACTAACTCTTTCCATACCTTCCAAAAGTTGTTGACGGTGTTCATTAAAAGCTAGAACATCTTTGATTTCCTCCCAGCTAGAAAGATGAATACCAGCAGGTAAATTTCCATTTTGCTCGAACTTTGGGATCATTTTTAGTTATCCTTGTTTTCTTAACTACAGTGTACATAGGCATTCCTCGTTTTCTATGTTTTCTCTAATGGTTTAATGATAACACAACTTTTTTGTTGTGTCTACTCTGATGGAAAATTTTCCCACAAAAAAAGCGGGCTAACCGCTTATTAAAAGGTTAACCCGTTTCACTTTGGGAACGCGCTAGAGAAATTGTTACTGCAATACTAACTTAACATTAGCGTTTTGCAGACCGCGCTGTTTTACTTCAGCCAAAGTCTTGTTAACGGCATATTTTTGATTAATGGAGTTGATCAACTCGGTCTGGTTGTGCTTCTTAGCAACACCCCAGAGGTCAGCAATGAGGTCAAAAGAACCGTCACTGTTACGAGACCAACCTAGATCGTACTCGCCTTCCAATACGGCAACGATGTCGGAACGGAGACGCTGACCGTTATAACCACGAACATCAGCTTCAGTCTTTACGCTGATACCTAAATCGCGCAAAGAGGATGTGAGAATTTCGGCATCGGTAATCTTGGTACGCAGAGTGATAAAGTGAGACATTTGGGTTTCCTCCAATAAGAAGATTGATGAGAAAAACGACAACGGTTCTTTTTCAGCCAAGCCGCATGATTTGGGAACGGCTTTTTTCTATTTGTTAGCCTTGTGACTAACCTTTCCCCCCTGACATGGCAGAGGAAAGCTTTTAAAACTCCATGCGCTGATACTCAGCAACAGAGGAGGCTGCGGGTCTAGCACGCTGTCTGGCCCAGTCTCGTAAGGCTGTGACCTGTTCTTGCATCGTTCGTGACAGCGGCAAAGTAGACTTCAATGCAGCAATAATATCTAATTGGGTGAACTCCCGATCTTGGGCAAAGGCTTCATACATAGCTGCCACGATCGCCTGTTCAATTTCTGCCCCTGAAAAGCCATCTGACATTTTTGCTAGTTGTTGTAGATCAAATCTAGCAATATCTTCCCGGCGTTTGGTCAGGTGAATACCAAAGATATCCTGACGTTCTTCAGGTGTGGGCAGATCCACAAAGAAAATTTCATCAAAGCGACCTTTCCTCAAAAACTCTCCAGGTAGGCGTTCTACGCGGTTAGCAGTTGCCATTACAAACACTGGAGATTTCTTTTCTTGCATCCAAGTCAGGAAAGAGCCGAAAATTCTGTTTGATGTCCCCCCATCAGAATCGCCTGAACCACCGCTACCCGCAAAGGATTTATCCAACTCGTCGATAAACAGAATCGTTGGGGAAATTGATTCTGCTGTTTTTAGGGCGTTCCGCAGGTTAGCTTCACTCCGACCCACCATTGAGCCGTCGTATACCCGCCCCATATCTAACCGCAAGATTGGTAAACCCCACAAACGGGAGGTAGTTTTGGCAATGAGTGACTTACCACAACCGGGAACACCGAGAATTAACATTCCTTTTGGTTGGGGCAACCCATACTCTCTCGCTCTTTCTGTAAAGGCGTTAGAGCGTTGGGTCAGCCAGGTTTTTAATTCTTCTAGACCCCCAACAGCATCAATGGTTTCATCTTCTTCGATGTACTCCAAGATACCGTTGCGACGGATGAGTTGTTTTTTCTCGGATAAAACGATATCAACTTCATCTTCCGTCAATCGCCCAGTTGTTACCTGTGCTTTCCGATAGACTTTCTCAGCTTCATCTTTAGTTAGACCTAAAGCGGCTCTGAGAAGCTTTTCTCGCGCCTCGGTTGTTAGCCGTCGTCCACGATTTTGCTCTTGATGGGTAGTTAAAACTTTATTTAACTCAGCCATGTCAGGCAATTGAAAATCTAAAACAACAACTTCTTTTTCTAATTCAATCGGAACTTGCTGCATGGGAGACATTAAAATAATGTTCTTTTGCGTTCCTTTAAAACTAGCGATCGCGTCCCGGAGCGATCTGGTTGTTGCTGGCGCATCAATAAAGGGATGTAAATCTTTAAGAATAAATATACTGGGTTCTTTTTGCCGAATAATCCAATCAATCGCTGCTTCGGGAGAAACAGTATTGTGTTGAGTAGTATTCCGGGGTTGACCGTACTCGACGATACCGTGAGTTACTGTCCAAATAAATACTCGTCTTGGGGGTTTTAACTCTTGGGAGACTTTAAAAATTGCCTGCTCTGCCCGCTCTTCCTCGGAGGTCACAAGGTAGATTAAAGGGTATTGAGCTTGAATTAAAATATTGAGCTCTTCTTTCATACTATCGACCTACTTGAGACCTTATAGAGACAGTACCGATTGGCGATAGCCTGGCGTTAAACCACACTACAGATTAATCATTACTATAGATTAATCATTCATAATTCATATCTAGCAAGGAACCAATTCTTCCTCACCCTTGGGAGGGGTTTCATCTTTTTCTCTACCATCAATAGATAGATGATCTTGACCAATTACTCCTGGTTGATTGCCCAAGTTCACTAGTTCACCATCACGTAATATAAGTGAAGTTTCGCAAGTGGGACAGGAATAAACCCGGTGAGTTCGACCATGTGAAGATGCTTCTATCTCTTCTACTATTTCTGAGTTCGTCAGGTAGAAATTAAGCGCACGTTCGGCTAGGTCTGACATCGGTTCTGAGTCAACAGCAGAACGAATTTTTAGTCTTCTATGCAGTTCTGGTGATAAATATAACGTAACCTTTTGCTTAGTTTGCATACGACTTTCTAGTGGTCTTACCCGGGTATGTAAACCACCTTATCGGCTTTTTTCTTAGTTGTCAAGATGGTAAAGCGTTTTAACAGTAATTTTGTTACATTTCTTAACAATTTTGAAATGACTACGTGAGACAATAGTAAAAGTAGGTAATTTATTGAACTTGGGTAATGAGTGATTTTCCTTCTTCCTTCTTGTTCATAAAACCTCGCGGTAAGGGGGAAACTCAGTCATCAAGCGTGCTGAGAGGGAAACGAAACGTAGCAAGATCCCGAAGAGTGCGGTTTTAACTACCTAAAAATATTTGGCAAAAACATAATAGTTTCGCTAGAGTAGCCAGGGTTTGCTGAAAAAGTTATGTATGAGGAGAGGGAATAGGGAATAGGGAACACCGGAACAGTTTCAAATATCTAGATATGGTCAATTTCCCAGATCCAACAAGGGGAAATGCAACTGTTTGGAGAGACAATAAGCCAAAACCTGGCACTTTTTTGTTCTCAGAATCTACGAAACCCTCATTAATAAACGGTTTTAGCTTTATTCAGCAATCCCTAGTAGTCTGTCAAATAAATTTTGACGGATAAGAAACGAACCACGTATCCCTGACGGGACCGGAGGGATGTAGGCACGAAGGACACGAAGGAAGAAGGAAGAAGGAAGAAGGAAGAAGGAAGAAGGAAGAAGGAAGAATCAAAATGGCAACGAATGAACCCGTCAATTAGTTCTTGACAGACTACTAGCTATAGTTAAAGTAAGCACAATGCTTTAAGTGGAGTGTCTATTGGTTGTTTGGCTCAACCTTTACGAGTGAAAATCTCTTAAAAATCTCAGTGTCTAAAACTCCTGACTCATTGACTCCTGTTTACGGTGTCAATATTTGAGGAAAATCATAAACTTCGTTACCGATAATACCAATTAAATTTAACTTGCTTAAAATTTCTGTAGCTTCCATCAGTTTGTTGGGGGTAACTTTACCAATGCGTCCTACCATAACAATCCCATTACACAAAGAAGCCACGATTCTACCATCAACTGTATCTAAAACAGAGGGTGCATCTATTAACACTAAATCATAATTTTGAGTAAATAAATCCATTAATTCTTGCATTCGCTCAGAACTAAGCAGATTTACCGCATCCTCTGGTACTGGACCAGCAGTCAAAATATCAATTGCTGGATGAATGGGCTGAATATAATTACGAAATGATGTATTGATATCATCAACAAGTAATAAAGATAAACCCCAATCATTGGTAAGTCCTAGCGTTTTATGCAAACTAGGAGAACGCAAATTAGCATCAATTACTAATACTCGTTGGTGCATTCGAGCCGCACTAGCTCCCAACCCTAAAGCCAAAGTTGTTTTTCCTTCTCCTGGTAGTGCAGAAGTCAACATCAATGATTTTAAATTCAGAGAATTATTTAATATTTGAATATTCTGGTAAATAATATCTAAGGTTTCATGATTAGGTAAATTTTTGATAGTTTCCTGATTAGAAATATCTACATTTTTAGATTTATCTCTGACCATAGATTGGAGTTGTCTTTTCCAACTATTTTGATATTTTCCTAATCTTGGTACTGACCCTAGTAACTGAACATTGGTCAGACTTTGTAGGTCTTGAGTATAAAAAATTGCATGATTACATCTTTCCCAAAATAAAGCTGCTGCTAAACCCAATATTGGACCAATTACTACTCCTCCAATAATTAGTAACCATCGCAAATTCCCTATATGTATTCCTAGAGCAGGTTCTTCTAAAATTTGCCAATTAAAACCTTCTTGAGCAATTTTAACACCTAATGAATGTTGAACTTGAACTAGTTGTTGTAATGTCTTACGATAAATTTCTACATTTGCGACTAAATTGTTGTATTCTGCAATTAAACTTGGGTAGGTATTCAGCAAAGAACGAATTTTTTGTTCAGATTTTACTAAATCCTGATCATGGGCAATTAGTCCTAATGCAGTTATTTTTAATTGCGTTAAATCATTATCTAATTTCGGTACTATTTGCCTTGATGATTTTGATTTGCTATTGATAGTAATAGCTTTATTTTTTTCTTCTTGTTGTAATAGTGTGATAATAATTTGCTGTTTCTGTGCCAATTTTTGAATGATTGGATGTTTTTCTGTGTAAACTATCCGAGCTTCCTTTAATGCCTCTACTGTTTGCTTTAGTTCACTACTTAAGGCCTGATTTTGTCTAGATTGAAAGGAATCATCAATATTTGCTTTATTTTGGTTAGAAGAGGCAATTGCTTGTTCTAGGCTATTATGTTGAGCTTGTACGTCTCGTAGTTGAGCGCGAGTTGTTTGCCGCTGTTTTTGAATATCTGCTAAAGACTGGACTAAAATTTGACTTTGTAAAACTGGATCAATTAAATTATTCTGGTTACGAAAATTTTCTAGCTTTTTCTCAGCTTTCAATACATCCTTTTTCAGTTGCGGTAGATGTTTATTAACAAAAACTAAACCTTGATTAATTCGCTGATCTTTTTGATAGGTGTTATAATCTTTATATACTTTTTCTAAAGCTTGTAATACTCTTTTAGTCCTCAGCGGATCCTTATCTGTAAAAGAGAGCAAAAATGTTTGGTTTGAATTCTGATTAACTTCTGAATCTGCTGGTAACTGAGTTGGTGGTAAAGATGAAACTTGATCAATTTGGCTGTTACTATAGATATCTTCTACAGTCATTTGTGGATAATCACCATGCAGTAAGTTGACAGCTTTCTGGACTAATTTATCACTCAGCATTAATTTTATTTGACTACTGTAGTCAATGGATGATAACTGCGGTTTATTTAAGTCTTTTGTTGTCTTTTCTCTGTGATTAGTTGGTGATAATTCATCTGAATTATAACTTACCAATATTTGCATATAGCTTTGATAAGTTGGTTTAGTAGTGATAGCTAAAAGGCTTGTTGCTGACATGACTCCACTGGAAACCCCTAGGATAAACCAACGATAGTGAAGTATAATTGGAGTTATTTTTTTAATATCAACTACGCTATATACAAAGTTAGTCAGCAATTTTTTCAATGTTATCGCATTTGTAGCCATAATCATATTCCTCTCAAATTGTAAAAATATATCTGGAAGATAATGATGATTAGAAAACTTTTAGAGATATTTGATACTCAATGTTTTCTGGTGAATAATCAATACTCATTCTTCCTACGATTACAGATATACTTAACAGAAAATATTCAGCAAGTAGTTCTTAGCCAATACCTTCAAGTAGATATATGTCTAATCAGTGTGAGGAACATAAATTTTTTGCAAACATTGTGAAAATATTTATCTTGCAGATGCTAATTTATCAGCAATGCGGGTAGTTTCTGGTAAGCAATATTTTGGTGTACAGTGTAAGCTAATCCGATGACCACTAGAGTAAAGAATAGGACATCAAATCTTCAGACACCTATTGACATTTTCCGACAATAGGTTCATAATATTAAATATATACGAGAGTTTTGTAGTTAATTTAAAGTCAATAAATATTTTGAGTAACTGTAATGGTTCCGAATAGACTTGAATGGCTACAAAGAAAATAAACCTTTCCTTAGAAAACTTGGTAGTTGTAGAGAAAATTTGGGTATTGAACTCGTTGATAGACAATCAAGAGCCTTAGAATTATGTTCTAAGGCTATGTGGGATACCACCTTCACTAACTCAGTTGGTGATGTTATACTAGACATTCACGATATCTCAGATGTCGGGGAATGTCTCGGTTAAAAGTATCAGACATAAACTGGTTTTACTCCACAAAAAAAATAATCCCATCTTGTGGGATGGGCATCTGGTCTCTCCTTGGATTATTAGTAGGGCCAGATGCCTGCACCACAAGATAATTTGGGATATTTTTTTATTTGGAAGTCTCTAAAAACAAAAAAAGCAAGCTGTTAAAGCTTGCTTTTTAGATAACTGGGGCGCTAGGATTCGAACCTAGGGATGGTGGTACCAAAAACCACTGCCTTACCACTTGGCGACGCCCCAATCAATTCACTATAGAGAATATAGCAGTTCCATGAGAATAATGTCAAGTGTTTAGGAAAAAAAGTTTTGAGGGGCAAAATTTACTTGTTTTCATCATCCCTGAACTGTCGGTGAGAATTTACCACAGCAATTAATAGGTGTGATATTATGGGAGACTGCTACACAAATTTAGAAAAAATAAGCATTTAATCAATCATGGCTCTGACGCAACAGCGCAAACAAGAACTAATCTCTGGCTACCAAGTTCACGAAACCGACACTGGTTCGGCTGATGTTCAAGTAGCAATGCTCACTGACCGCATTAACCGCCTCAGTCAACATTTGCAAGCTAACAAAAAAGACCACTCCTCCCGGAGAGGATTGTTGAAGATGATCGGACAAAGAAAGCGTCTTCTAGCTTATATCCAAGCAGGTAGTCAGGAAAAATACAGAGCTTTAATTACTCGTCTCGGTATTCGCGGTTAGGAATTCATACTTATGGCTGGTGAAGAATCAGAACGGAGTAAATTGCCTTTTGAACCAAGCAAAAAGCGTCCAAAACCCGCTAAGGCTATCAGTCAGCCCGTGATTAAGACCCAAGAAACTTCAGAAAAACCGCAACAGCAACGCCGTTATTCTCAACAAGAAATGGCGATTCCTGAAGTAGTTAGCCAACGCATGATTCGTCGAGTGGCTGGTTTTTGCGGTATCCCCACAGTTTTAGGAATTTCTAGTTTGGTAGTCAGCTATCTGCTAGTCACCTTTGCTCATGTCCAACTTCCGCCTATTGCCGTTTTATTGGTGAATATGGGATTGTTTGGGTTAGGAGTAGTGGGAATTACCTATGGTGTTCTTTCTGCTTCTTGGGATGAAGAAAGACCGGGAACTATTCTCGGTGCGGATGAATTTAGCACTAACTGGGGCAGAATGACCGAAGTTTGGCGCGATACCCAGAAAAAGAACGTCTAACAACCAGCGTCCAGGTAATAACTGTAATCTGGGGTAAATTGGAAAATGAGTGTTGAAGTTGCATTTTTATGACTTTAACTTCAAGTTTAAAAAACTATATTTTTCTCATTTATACCCAATATTCAGCCAAAAATACCTGGCGCTACATTTGTATTTATATGTTTAACTACAGGACAAGAACCCCACCCCCAACCCCCAACCCCCAACCCGCAAGCGAGGAGAGGGCTATAATATACTCTATATGTTTATTTCCCAGAGGGAAGCGGTAGTTCGATATTTAATTTATTCCCTATTTCCATAACATTATTTGCAAAATCTGCCATACCTGCTACCCCGGTAAAAGTTAAAGTAGCAGCAGTTCCTAAAGCTATTAGACGCTTTTTAAGTTTGGGTAAATTACGTTCTTTTTCTGGCTTTTGAATTTCTGCTTCTACATCATCAATATCAATAATAATATCGTCGCGGATTTCTGGTGGAAATTGGGCAGCAGTTTGGCGCATAGTGCTGATAATTTGCATTAGTTCTGCTACATTTGCACCGCTTGTTTGGTTGAAGTTAGAGGCTTGCTGACTGGCGTTGTTTTTGACTTCGTTGGCAAAGTTGGCAATGTTTGCACCTTGAAGATTGTTTGTAATTTTAGAAGTTTCTGACATAGCATTTGCCTCAGCTTTATTAATAATTGGTCTGCTGACAGCTAGTTTAGCAATATCTCGCATATCTTCGTATAGAGTTCTATCATCTAAATCATGATCTCCTTTTTGTGATTTCCGACGCGATTCTAGGGATTCATAACCATCTAAAAGTTGACGTAAATCGAGTTTTAATTTTAATTTACCGATGGTCATTGTGCTTTCACCTCAGTCATGGATTCGAGTTTTTGTTTAACCTCAAACCATGAGAGGGGTAGAAGGTCGTAGACTTCTTTGAGTTTGGCGACTTGCTGCAAAATGGCGGTGCGAAGTTCATCAATACCGATATTGTCTTGGCAGGAAGTTTTGATAATGGCTTGGATGTTAGGATATTTTTCCCGTAATGCCTTGCGGTTGATGTCTAGGGGTTGTTCGTCTTTTTTGTTGCCAACGATAATTACTGGGGACTGGCCGCCAAAGCTTTCAATTAGTTTCAGCCAATATTCGATGCGGTTTTCTTCTTCGCTGGTGCGACAATTACAGACTAGAAGATAGAGGCTACGCTTAGTCAGAAAGAACTGATGGGTGGCATGATAAATTTCCTGTCCGCCAAAGGCTTGTGAATTGACGACAGTCTTCCGACCAATGCCGTAGGCGTTCGCGGTAGCGTCTCGTAGAGAGGAAGGAAGACATGGAGGAAATGAGCAAAATATTTTAAATTTGGTATAATAGATTTGGTTGACTTCACCCCTATTGGTGTCTGATAAGCCTCTGTCCAATAGCATTGCGATTATGGGTAAGCGACGACCTTGCACAGCATAGAAGCAAGTAGGCACATCTTGATTAATACAAATCACCTCTGGGTTTGTCATATAGCGCGAATAAGCCAGCATCTCATCCAGGACAGTAAAATTTGTAGGGTACAAGGTAAGAAATTGCATAGTCTGCGGAGGGGCTTCTCGTGGACTTAAAACAAAGCTCAGTCAATGTCTTCATAGAAGAGTCGCTGAGAAGCCTACACTATATGGTTGCATCAGTGTAGGATTATGTCACAAGCCTGTAAACCTTTAGTAGATAGTTTCAAAACATGGAAATACTAAATTAAGCTACAATTTTGACTGATTTGATGCCTTTGCTACACCACTGAATTAGTAGCCAACGGTCAGAATCTTTGTCTAGAGCAGGTTTAAGCCGAAAAGCAAAAAATTCTTCCCAGGCTTCTACACCATGTTTTGTAACAAATTGTTTCTCAACTTCTTTAAATCTTTCCCAATTACGTTCTGCTATAGCAGTCAGCATGGGGATTAATTCAGTGATAGATATAGAAAGTGTTGCTTCACTCATTTGGGTATCCCTCGAAAATACAAATTATTGGTAAAACTTCGGCTTCGGTATCAATGACTTCGATTAATCGGAGTCCCCGTTTTTTCCCTATCTTTTTGCAGTGTTCCTCAGATGCTGTTGGTAGCCAGTATCTTGACTCTTTTACAGGGTCAAACTTCCCTTTGGAGCGTTTAACATTATCCTCTTTCATGCTGATTTTTGCTGACTGGCTTGTTTGTTTTGAAAGATAGCAAAGCGCTCCCCAGGAATTGCACTAACTGGTTTTTTCGCCTTGGCTATCTTCTTTAACCCAATTACCTATAGCTATTTCTACAGCTTCACTTTGTTTAATATCCCTATAAAAACAAGCGGTTTTAAATTGCTTGTAAAGCTCTAGTGGAATATGACCGCTAATCTGTTTGTAATTGGGATCACGTCTTTTATCCATATCAATATCAAAAGGTAAATATATAGAAGATTTTACTCTATTTTTCGTGTTCACAATTTTGTATGCTGACATTTTGGCGTGACAGCATTAATTTAACAACAGATGAGTAAATCAGTCAAGTATCAGTTTTAAAATATTTATGCTAAAATATAGTCAAAATGTCTAAAATAGTCATTCTATGCAAACCTATAGTCTTACAGATGCGCGAAATAAACATGGTGAGGTTTTTGACAAAGCTGCTATTGAACCAGTATTACTAACTAAACAATCACGTCCTAGTCATGTGATTATTTCCGCAGATAGCTACCAAAAATTAATTACTCGATTGCAAGAATTAGAAGATATGCAGTTAGTTCAAAATGCTGAAACTGCTTTGAGTCAATCAAAAATGGTGGGTATAGAGGCTTTTACATCTGCATTGGAGCATTTAGCTAATGGCGCAGCTTAATGGGTTAGCAACTGTTCTGGATTTCCTCAATGGGTTACAACCTAAAATAGCAGCGCAAATAGCAAAAAAGGTTTTGGCTTTTAATATTGAACCTTTACCAAATGATAGTGAAAAACTATCTGGTTATCAGGGTTTTTATCGAGTAAATAGTGGTGAATATCGAATTGTTTATAAATACTTTGCAGATCAAGATTTAGTAGAAGTAATTTTAGTTGGTAAGCGCAATGATGATGATGTTTACAAAAGATTGAAACGGTTATTGGAATAAACTCTTGGTTCTTCCACCAAATCTAATCCCAACATAGATATAAGCGTAAAAAATTAAGTAATGGGATAGAATTAATTACAGATGAGATTGGTTAAATTGGCGATGCCTTTGGCGGGCGCAGCCATCGCTTCTGTTATCTCAGTCAACACCACCACTTTTTATCGCCCATTGAATAAAACTTTTTATCGGATATTCTTTTGTGCTTGAAATTTTTACACTAATAAGTTAACATGAAATATCATGAGAATTTCATGGAGAAGTAATAATGCTTGATGCACGGGAAATTTACCCCCTTTCAGACTTTCAGCGCAATGCTAGACAGTTCATTGAACAAATACAGTCAAGTCACAAACCAATTATTCTCACCGTTAATGGTAAAGCATCCGTGATCATGCAGGATGCAACATCTTATCAAGAATTACTCGATGAGTTAGAATTAGCAAGGTCAGCCGCAAAAATTCGCCAAGGCATAGCTGAATCTGCTGCTGGAAAGACAAAAGATGCGGTAGAAGCATTAGAAGAATTACGGTTAAAGCATGAAATACCCCGTTAGAATTACTCCAATAGCACTAGAAGATGCGGAGGAATTTTACTTGTGGATGTCTCAAGATTCTCCTGTAAATGGGCTAATTGGTTTAATGGATTACTTGCTGCAATTGATACTCTTTCTTCCATGCCTCACCGTTGTCCGGTTGCACCAGAAAAGGAAATAGTAGGCCAAGAAATCCAATATCTTCTCTATTCCAAACGCTATCGGATTCTTTTTGGCATTGAAGGTGATGCTGTTGTAATTTATCACATCCGGCATACATCCCAACAATGGATGACAGGAGAAGAATTTTTGAGACAACCTTATAGAAATATCGAAAATACCGAACCAGAAAAATCAACTTAAGCTACAAATCGGTTATCAGCAAAAGCAAATAAAACATTTACTTAAAAAAGGAACTCGTAAATGATTATTGTCATGAAGGTTGGTTCCCCACAGGAAGAAATAACTCGCATTACAACAGAACTATCTAGCTGGGGATTAACACCAGAAAAAATTATTGGAGAACATAAAGTAGTAATTGGTTTAGTTGGTGAAACTGCGGCGTTAGACTTACCCCGCATTCAAGAATTGAGTTCATGGATTGAGCAAGTATTACGAGTAGAAGTACCCTACAAACGAGCTAGTCGCCAGTTTCGTCATGGTGAAGCTTCTGAGGTGGTGGTGAATACTCCTCAAGGAGAGGTGGTGTTTAGTGAACATCATCCTTTGGTAGTTGTGGCTGGACCCTGTTCGGTGGAAAATGAAGAAATGATTGTAGAAACTGCACTGCGGGTCAAGGCGGCTGGAGCTAAGTTTTTACGAGGTGGGGCGTATAAACCCCGAACTTCACCTTATGCTTTTCAAGGTCATGGTGAAAGTGCTTTGGAATTGTTGGCTAAAGCGCGGGCAGTGAGTGGACTTGGTATTATTACAGAAGTAATGGATACTGACGACTTAGAGAAAATTGGCGAAGTTGCCGATGTGATTCAGGTGGGTGCCAGAAATATGCAGAATTTCTCCATGCTGAAAAAAGTGGGAGCGCAACCGAAACCAGTGCTATTAAAACGCGGTATGGCGGCGACTATTGAAGATTGGTTAATGGCAGCAGAGTATATTTTAGCTGCGGGTAATCCTCATGTAATTTTGTGTGAACGGGGAATTAGAACTTTTGACCGTCAATATACCCGGAATACTCTAGATTTATCGGTTGTGCCAGTGTTGCGGAAACTGACCCATTTACCAATTATGATTGATCCTAGTCATGGTCTGGGTTGGTCTGAGTTTGTTCCTTCTATGGCTATGGCGGCGATCGCTGCGGGTACAGATTCACTGATGATTGAAGTCCATCCCAACCCAGCTAAAGCCCTATCTGATGGACCCCAATCTTTAACTCCAGACCTGTTTGATAAATTAATGTCAGAATTGGCGGTAATTGGTCAAGTCATGGGTAGGTGGTCAAATTAATGCCCCCATACGCTTTTTAATATCCAATGCAAGATGCAAGACAATTCAGGGCGCAGGCCCTGCGCCCCTACAGTAAGATATCACTACTTTCTAGAACTGTTTCATCTAGGCTTTCCTTGACCCTACGGATTGGTAAATTAGCGATTAAAGCCGTTGTTCGCTGGCTGCTTTCTAGGGAAAACTCTAAACCATCTGTTTCTATTTCGACATAGCGACAAACGATTTCCAGGATTTCCTGACGCATTTTTTCTAAAGTTTGGGGGTCTAAGTCCGTACGGTCATGAGAGATTACCACTTGCAGACGACGTTTAACATCATCGCGGCTGTTATCGGGACTGCGAGCAAAAAATTTTTCTAAAATTTCAAGAATCATTGCGGGTATGTGTGAGGCAGAAACACTGGTAAGTAAATTAAACAATCTTTGACCACAACATCTTTCTCAAGCGGGAGAAAATGTTTTTGTTAGATGAGTCAAGCTCCAGAAATTCTACAGTTTCCCCTTCCAATCTCCGAGCAATATTCTCAAAAGCTGTGGCAGCTAAAGAAGGAGTATCTGATAATACTAAGGGTTCGCCACGATTTGTAGAAACAATCACCCGCTCATCGTCGGGGATCACTCCAATTATGGGGATAGCGAGAAGTTCTTGAACATCCTGTACAGACATCATATCATTTGCCTGTACCATTGCTGGTCTAATCCTGTTAACTATTAAGTTAATCTTTTTTACACCTTGGGCTTCGAGTAATCCCACTACCCGGTCAGCATCGCGGACTGCGGAAATTTCGGGAGTAGTGACAATCAAGGCTTCTTTTGCTGGTGCAGTGGCATTTTTAAACCCCATTTCAATCCCTGCTGGGCAGTCAATCATCACATACTCATATTTTTGTGCCAGTGCATTTACTAGTAACTTCATTTGGTCAGGTGTGACTGATTCTTTGTTGCGATGTTGGGTAGCTGGGAGCAGTACCAAATTCGGTTGTCGCTTATCTCTAACTAAAGCTTGTTCTAAACGACACTCTCTAGCCAAGACTTCCACCGCTGTATAAACAATGCGATTTTCCAGTCCCAGGAGTAAATCTAAATTTCGCAGCCCAAAATCTGCGTCAATTAAGGCCACTTGCTTGCCTATTTTGGCTAAAGCCATCCCTAAATTAGCTGAAACTGTGGTTTTACCCACTCCCCCTTTACCGGAGGTAATGACAATAATGCGAGTCATGATCATGCTGTATGAAAGTTCCGGGAACAACTATAAAATCTTTAAAGCTATTGATTACCTTTAGTCATTAGTTATTAGTCATTAGTCATTAGTCATTAGTCCTTGGTAAAACTATTGCCTATTGCCTAAATATTTTGTGTAACTAATTGCGTCCGACTACTTAATTGACTACGGGAAAAATCAGCGGCTTTAACAATGCGAATTCCTTCAGGTGTAATATGTGCAACTTCAGGAAAGAAATTGCTTAGGGTTTTTTCTGGCGCTCTAGCGACAGCATCAGCAATTCGTAATTGGGTTGGTTCCATTTGCAAGGCCATGATTAGAGATTCCCGATTACCACCGGCACCAGCATGGGCAACTCCCCGCAAGCGCCCCCAAATGAGAATATCCCCATCTGCAATGACGATACCACTAGGATTGATATCTCCCAAGATAATTACCGTGCCGGGATGACGAATTTCTACGCCTGATCTCACTGTCATTTGCAGATAGAGCGCATCTGCTAGAGCGTTGGGAGTTGGTTGAATACCAGACGTAAGAGATGTTTGTAATTGGATTTGTTCTACAGAATAACCCAATGTGCAGGCTGCGATCGCCGTTTGTCTCCGACTGGTAGCTACGGATTTTAGTTGGAGTTGGTATGTATTTAAAGTTTCTGCCAAATCTTGCAGTTGTCTGTTATCTAACAACCGATCTTTCGATACCAGATGCACGGCTGTATTTGGCTTACGTAAGCGATCGCCTGCATTGAGACGCTGTTTCATTTGTTGCCAAATTTCCCACCAATTAAATTCTGATGGTGATATTTGAGACTCAGTTGGCAAAATTAATAATAGTCGCTCTCCTTCGGTTTTTAACTGAACTTGAATATTATGATCTACCTTCTGCTGGTTGTCATCTAAATTAGTATTTGGTAGATCAGATAAAATAGAACTAGATTCCCCATGATTAGGAATATTAGATTCCGAATTTTCAGCAGCAGAATGACCTTTTAAATAGGCAATTACAGAGTTTAACTCTGAATTAGGGATAATAGAATTAGATTCTACTTTATTATCAGCAAAATCTGTATTTATCTCGCCAGAGTTAGAATTATTTACTTCTTGATCAACCTGATGAGAAATTGGTTCTGATCTAGGAAATTCAGAGTTTATTTCATCAGGTTTAGCAGCATCAGTAGCATCTACATTTTCTGGGATAGAATGAGAATTATTTACCTCTTGATCAACCTGATGAGGAATTGATTCTGACTTAGGAAATTCAGACTTTATTTCATCAGGTTTGGTAGAATCAGAATTCATGCAGCACTAGCCAAAATACACTAACATTTGAGATTTTCATAAAAATACAGAAATTTGGTAAGAGGTTGTTTGATAGCGTTCACGAAGTGTGCCGTATCCCTGCGGGAGCCGGAGGCATCAGGCATAGCGTGGCGTAGCCATAAAGTGATATCAGGTATGATTATTTACCCCCCTTAGTCCCCCCGATGTATTGGGGGGAAACCGGAAAATCAAGTTCCCTCCCCTTTACATCGGGGAGGGTTAGGGAGGGGTAAAACAATATTTGATACATCATGAGGGACTTTTAAAACAACCTCTAATGGGTAATTGCAGATAAAATCCCTGTTTTCATCCTGTTTATCCTTTAATCGGTGAATATCCTAATTCTGACAGGTTCTCCAATTACCCATTACCCATTACCCATTACCCATTACCTATCAATCTTTGATAAACTATCCCCAAAGCATCAGCATTACCGACATTACCGGGGAATAATACCACTGGCAAATTCGGAAACAGGGGATGATCAGATGGTGTAATTACCATTGAACACCCCGCTAAAATTTGACCAAGTAATCGGGCTGAAGTTAAAGCCAGTCCCGTACTCAAGACATCGTTAGAAGTAATACCCCCCTTACTGATTAGGAATCCTATATCAGATGGCAAACCTTGGACAATATCCATGAGTAAAGCTGAAACTGTGCTGCCAAAATCTAACCTAGTTTTGACATCTTTAAAAGCCAATTCCTGTCGGCTAGTATAAATTACTGGTGTTTTACCAGCATTATGCACTACTTTGACATTTTCTAGAATCTCGGTTAGCAGTTTAGCAGATTCATTTACCCCATTCTCAACTAATCTGCCAACATTAACTTCTATGCCTACCGTTCCCTCAACTTGTAATAATGATTCTAACTGTTGAGTTGTCTTTTTCACGTGAGAACCAACAATAATTGCACCAGGTTTACCACCGCGCACATACTCTGTCATATTTTCAGCAGCAATGGGTTGGGGTGGTAAGGCCGCCAAAGCTGTTAAAATACTAGCAGCAGAACGGAATAAAAAACGTTTTCCCTGACTTGCGGCTGTTAATACATCTACAGCAAAGGTATTCAGATCCTCTTGATTTTCCCCGTCTATGACACCACACTGATTATTCTCAAGTTTTAATAAGCTTTCTAAACTACTAGCACGGATATCTGCGAGTAAAAATCTAGTAACAGTATCTTCTTTAATTCGTCCTTTGGTTTTTTCTTCGACATATTTAGGAAGATAGCTGTAATTGTAGCCAAAGACAGAATCACGAGCAAATTCTGTTTCATGTACGGGAGTAGGAACACCATCAATGATTAGATAGTGAATACTGTCGCGAGTAATTCTTCCCCCTTCAAAAAACGCCGGGACGAGAAAATGAGCATCAAATGGACCGAGTTCTTCAGCAATGACATCTGTTTCTATGGGATAATGTCCGCGCAAGGTGGAGTCTGAACGACTGACTACGAGAAAATCATCTATTTTTTCCTCTGCTAGTGCGAGTTTGAGGTTATGACAAACTTCTCTGGTGACATTGGCGGCTGCTTCTGGTGTCAGAGCGCGAGTATTGGTTAAAATAAAGAAGATAGGAGCATTATCTTTTAATCCTAACCGTAGGGTTTCCGCGTCCCAGCGCATGAGTAACAAGCAACTGTGGACGGTTTGCGAACCAGTAGGATCATCATCGAGGACAATTATTTTGAGTTGGTTATTCATAGGTTATTCATAAATACGTTATAGCGGTTATCAGTTGGACGGAAAAATAAATCTATCATAAAACTTAAACACTAGATATCTATTTTAGTTGGCTTGGTTGTGATGATTATGAGTATATTCATGCAAACCAGGTTTCATCTAAGATTTGTTCTAATGAACCTATGGGTATAATGGGGAATATGTCAAGAGAAAGTTGAGAACGATCTGATGCTTCTTTTCTTGCTTCTTGATAACATTCATCAAAGATTTCTAAAATGTAAGGTTTTAAACTAGGACTATCTTTGAGTTCATCTTTTATCTGTCTGCGAAAATTCCTAATTTCTCCTGTCCAATGTCCTTGATTTCTTTCTCTTTCACTATCCCAATATTTTAGTTTGAGTAGATGTTCAAGCAGTTTCAGTAATAAACTTTTAATTGCTCGCTTTTCACTTCTACCCATAGTTTCTAATTCTTCTAATAAATTCTCTAAATCAACAGTAGAAAATTGTCCTGCGCGAAGTTGGTTAATGGTTGTTCTTATCCACAGGTAATAATCTTGGTCGTATAGGGTTTGAGTTTTTGGTTGTGTTGATGTAACCATATACTGGCGAGTAGTTTGCTATTTCTTTTATTTTAGCTTGATTTAGTTGTAACTCAAAAAAACTTGATTTACACTGAAAAAAGAAGTATTGAAATCACCTGATATGTCGAATTTTCTAGAAAGAATTACAATTCAAAAAAACAGATTAAGGGTTTTGTACTTGAAGAAATTATCTTAGTTTTATTGGGTAAAGCAGGTTATCGGATACTAACAGAACAAGACGATCCTTTAATGTTTCGTGATACAGCGGCAGGGTTAAAAGTCCAAGGACGAGGAGAATGGCATCAGATTGATGCTTTAGTTGGGTATGATCACACACCTGCTTTCTTGTTTCCTATTAGACTTGGTGTAGAAGCTAAAGCTTATTTCCCTACTTCTAAATCCACGGGTAGAGTAGGGATTGAAATAATTCGCAATGCAGTCGGTGTAGTGAAAGATATCAATGAAAACTATTCCTCTTTCTTTAGTAAGCCGTCTCACGAATTAAAGTTGAAAAGATATAACTATGTTTATGCAATTTTTTCACTTTCTGGATTCACAGAAAATGCTCAACGATATGCAGTAGCTCACCAAATTTATTTAATTCAGTATTATCATAACCACCTCTTCAATGGTATCAAAGATATATTGATTAAGTTAGAGGGTCAATCTGCATTAGAAAAGCAGCAATCAAAAATTAGACAAGCATTAAGAGATTTTTTCAGTAGTCCTAAAAATGAGAATTATTTTTATAACCTGCGAAATATATTTGGCGATGACATTGAGTTTATAGAAGAGCTTTTAAAGGAAATGGATCATATTGGAGGCTCATATTTTGGTTCACTCAATGGTGAGTATCCAATCCATATCCTGTCCAAAGATCCTATTACGTATATTGCTGATCAGTATGAATATAAAGCTAAGATTTCAGAGAATGAAAACGGAGAGATGAAAATTTATTTGATGAATAGTGAGCTTTGTTTTGATTTACCTCAAATATTAAAGGAGGTATGGACGAATGATGAAAATGTAGCTGAACTCGACAGAAAAAATAAATA
>JANMEE010000239.1:0-65958 GCA_031376645.1 Dolichospermum sp. OTE_75_concoct_329_sub
CATAAACGCCTCTTTTTTCATCGTGGTTTTCAGGCTCTATCCCTTATGAAACAAGCTGTTTAACCACCTTGTCACCCGTTAAGATCAACTGGACTTATTTGATTTATTTTTGAAACTATTATTATTGCAGGAAGGGGTCATTCTTGGCGAAGAGTGTGTTTATGTCAAAGTAAGTGAATCTCAACCATTGGAAAAATACTTATGATGGACAATACTAAAAGTTTACATGATGATAAAGTTGAATCTTTGATCAAGAAGTATCGTGATAAAGGATTTACAGTTATACAAAACCCAAAAGCAGATCAATTACCCTTTAATCTGGATAATTATCAACCCGATATTCTTGCTACTCAGAATCAAAATAAATCTGGTTTAATAGGTTTAATAATTGAAGTAAAAACCAGCATTAGTCCAGTTTCAGTTGAGCATTTACAATCTGTAGCAAAAGAAGTGAGTAGACATCCGGGCTGGCGTTTTTTATTGGTAACACTTGAAGATATACAAGCAGAATCATTACCAGGAACATCGGAAGAACTACCTTCCTGGGAAGAACTAATTGACCATTTTAGTCAAGTTAGCGAGCTTATTGAAAATAATAATATTGAACCTGCTTTTTTGTTTCTTTGGAGTGTTTTTGAGGGGGCATTAAGAAAAAAAGCAGTTGATGTATCAATTCCTACTGAACGTTTACCAGCCATAAGATTGCTGAGATCAATGTACTCTTTCGGAGAGTTATCAATTTCTCAATTTGATATTATTCAAGCTTGTTTTGAAGAGCGCAACCGACTGGCTCATGGATATATTCAAAAGCTAAATTTGAAGCTTTTAGGTAAGTTTTTAATGTTGGTTATTGAGTTATTACGAGAATGGATTCCTACCATACATAAAAGCCTTTTAGATCAAAGAGTGGGATTAACTAATAATTTCAATGATTTTCAACACTTAATTTATGAGGATTGCGATCTTTCTACTGAATCTAATAATCAACAGCTAAAGAAAAATCAAATAGTTTTACTTAATAAAGCACAAATAGCGATTGATGCTTTACCAACTCAAGAACAAGAAAAAATTAGTCATTCTATTAGTTGCTTGAAAAAATTTCCTTATTGTTCCCCAGTTCAATTTACTAATTTGAGTTCAGTACCAAATTATTTCATTGCGACGGTAGGCATATATAGAATAATTTTTGAATTTCAATTTGAAAAAGTAACTATTATTGATATAGTTAATTTCAACCGGATTGAAGTGCTATATGGCTCATTAGAAAATTAGAAAAGGCTAAAATATAAAAGGTCTAGATTCTTTTAACATTTGATCAATTAGCTAGAGATACAAGAGATAGACTTTCACTGTATCCAAAGATTTTATGAAATTACTAATTTTTCGCTCTTCTTTGCGCCTCTGCGCGAAATAAAAAATCATATAAAAACACCCAACTAAAAACATGGAACTATACTTAATTCGTCATGGAATTGCCGAAGAACATCAACCAAACCTAAAAGACGAAGAACGGCAACTCACCGCAGAAGGAAGACAAAAAACCGAGAAAGTAGCTCAAAAATTAGCAAAGCTAGAATTTCATTTTGATTTAATTCTCACCAGTCCCCTAGTCCGCGCTTACCAAACAGCAGAAATACTCATTGCCGCTGGGCTGAGTTCCCAGTTAGAAGCATCTGACCATCTTAGCTTTGAAGGTAATCTTCAAAATTGGCTGCAAGAATGGCTAGAACCCAGAAAATATCCCCATAAAACCCAACTAGGATTGGTAGGCCATGAGCCTAATTTAAGCCATTGGGCAGAAATTCTGTTGTGGGGAGAAGTAAAAGAGAGTCTCATCCTCAAAAAAGCAGGTATGATGGGAATAAAACTACCAGATGATGGTTCAGCTTGGGGTCGGAGTCAAATGTTTTGGTTGACACCGCCTAAGTACCTGCTGCAATAGTTGTTACATCTGCAACTGTTGTGGTGAAAATAGTCTCTGGTGAGTTAGCGTGAGCAAATATTTTACAAAGTAAATGGTGTCGCCATGACGGTATGCGAATACAAGCCTGGTTTAGAAGGCATTCCCGCAGCCCAGTCGAGTATTAGTTATGTAGACGGGCAGAAAGGAATTCTAGAATATCGTGGTATCAGGATTGAGGAATTAGCTGAAAAAAGTACATTCCTAGAAACTGCATATCTCTTAATGTGGGGTGAGTTACCAACTCAGGAAGAACTAAAAGAATTTGAGCATGAAATTCTTTTCCACAGACGCATCAAATACCGCATTCGGGACATGATGAAATGTTTTCCTGAAAGTGGTCATCCCATGGATGCTCTTCAAGCCTCCGCTGCTGCTTTAGGGTTGTTCTATTCTCGTCGAGACTTACATAATCCGGTCTATATTCGTAACTCTGCTGTCCGCTTGATAGCTACTATTCCCACGATGGTAGCAGCGTTTCAGTTAATGAGAGAAGGTAATGACCCCGTTAAGCCTAGAGATGATTTGGGCTATGCAGCTAACTTCCTGTATATGCTAAATGAGAAAGAACCTGATCCTTTAGCCGCCAAAATCTTTGATATCTGTTTAATCCTTCATGTTGAGCATACAATGAATGCTTCTACATTTAGTGCTAGAGTCACAGCTTCCACCTTAACTGATCCTTATGCGGTGGTTGCTAGTGCTGTAGGTACTTTAGGCGGTCCATTGCATGGTGGAGCGAATGAAGAAGTAATTCAGATGTTGGAAGAAATCGGTTCTGTAGAGAATGTTGTCCCTTATGTAGATAATCTTCTCAAAAACAAAGCCAAAATTATGGGCTTTGGGCATCGTGTTTACAAAGTCAAAGACCCCCGTGCTACAATCTTACAAGGCTTGGCAGAGCAGTTGTTTGAGAAGTTTGGGTATGATGAATATTATGAAATTGCCGTGGAAATGGAACGGGTAGTCTCGGAAAAACTGGGTGGTAAAGGAATTTATCCTAATGTTGACTTTTATTCCGGTTTAGTGTATAGGAAAATGGGAATTCCTACAGACTTGTTTACGCCAGTATTTGCGATCGCTCGTGTAGCTGGTTGGTTAGCACACTGGAAAGAACAACTGGTAGAAAACCGGATCTTCCGTCCTACCCAAATTTACAATGGTCGTCACGAAATCGCGTACACTCCGATTGACCAACGTTAACTAACAAACAACTCAACTCTAGATTTTGGATTTGCAATTCAAGTCCTCTAGTGGACAGATTGATAACTGTCACTCGATTTTGGATTTTGGATTTTGGATTGACTGCACCCTAAAGTGTAGAAGCTCGAAAATTTTGGATTTTGGATTGACAATTTTTCCGTCTTGAAGGACGGGGCTTGTACCAAATTTTTTTAATCTAAAATCTAAAATCTAAAATTCCCGGTCATATCTGCCCTTGAGGCTTGTCTCCCAAAATCGCAACCTGCTAGAAGTTCTAAAAAATCAGACAATTTGTATATATACTCAAAACGGCTTAGTTATTTAATTTGAGCGGGTAGGGGTTTAGCATTGCTAAACCCCTACAAATCTAGGTTTTTCGTGATTTTACTTTCATTCCATGTCCCAACCGTTTTGAGTATAATAAACAACCGTTGCCAACCTGGAAACGGCTAGTTTGTCTTGTCTAACGACTTAATGGGTAAACTTTTGCCCATTTTCTGACTTACCAATTATCAATTCCCAATCCCAACCATAAGTAGAAGTTGTCTTGTGGAGTCTCGTGGTGAAAACCATCCAAGGATATACTAGACTCATGAATTGGCAAATGTATTGAACTTCAATCGAGCATCATCTCAGCAGAGATTATTAGTAAAAAAATGAAGATGGGAATAAGTGATTTCATCCTTCATACTTGTTGATCAGAACGTTGACTTAAAGAGCAGCAAACATGAATCCAGGAATTGACCTCCAAGGAACTTTTATTCAATCTGTCAGGGACTTAGGCGTACCCCCAGGAGCAGCCAAAGCCCTATGGATGCCATTACCAATGGTTCTGATGCTAATTGGGGCTACAGTCGGCGTACTAGTTGCCACATGGCTAGAACGGAAGATTTCTGCGGCTGTACAGCAACGGATTGGTCCTGAATATCAAGGACCTTTTGGATTGCTAGTGCCTGTGGCAGATGGTCTGAAGCTGGTATTTAAAGAAGATATCATCCCCGCAAAAGCAGACCCTTGGCTATTTACCATCGGTCCAATTATTGTCGTCTTACCAGTATTTCTGTCTTATTTAATTGTGCCATTTGGACAGAATATCATCATTTCTAATGTGGGCATGGGCGTGTTCTTGTGGATTGCATTATCTAGTATTCAGCCCATTGGGTTATTAATGGCAGGCTATGCCTCTAATAATAAATATGCCCTGTTGGGAGGTTTACGGGCAGCAGCGCAGTCTATTAGTTATGAAATACCCTTGGCATTGAGTGTACTAGCGATCGCCATGATGTCCAACAGTCTCAGCACCGTTGACATTGTGAATCAGCAATCTAACTTCGGTATTTTAGGTTGGAACATTTGGCGACAACCATTAGGGTTCATGATTTTTTGGATAGCGGCATTGGCAGAATGTGAACGCTTACCCTTTGACTTACCAGAAGCAGAAGAAGAACTAGTAGCCGGGTATCAGACCGAATACTCAGGCATGAAATTCGCACTTTTTTACCTCAGTTCCTACATCAACCTGGTACTTTCTGCCTTACTAGTCGCAATTTTGTATCTTGGTGGTTGGCATTCTCCCATCCCCCTGCACCTAATTACTGACTACTTAGGAGTTAGTGAAAGTGACCCGGCAATTCAGGTAGTCACAGCGGTTATAGGCATCACGATGACCGTAATTAAAGCCTACCTACTCGTATTTCTGGCCATTCTCATTCGTTGGACAGTACCACGAGTCCGAATTGACCAATTGCTAGACTTAGGATGGAAATTCCTTTTACCAATAGGCTTGGTAAATCTCCTCTTAACCGCAGCCTGCAAACTAGCCTTTCCCTCGCTTTTCGGTGGGTAAACAGCAGTTGTCAGTGGTCAATATTATTAATAATTGGCAACTGACAATTGAACAAAAAAGTAAAGAGAAAAACAGATAATGCTAAAGTTCCTCAAACAAGTTGGTGATTACGCCAAAGAAGCCATACAAGCAGGTCGTTATATTGGTCAAGGATTATCCGTTACCTTTGACCACATGAAACGGCGACCCGTTACCGTCCAATATCCCTACGAAAAATTAATTCCTGGTGAAAGATTTCGCGGTCGCATTCACTACGAATTTGACAAGTGTATTGCTTGTGAAGTCTGTGTGCGTGTATGTCCCATCAACCTCCCTGTAGTTGACTGGGAAATGGACAAAGGAACTAAAAAGAAAAAGCTCAAACATTACAGTATTGATTTTGGCGTTTGTATCTTCTGTGGTAACTGCGTGGAATATTGTCCCACCAACTGTTTATCCATGACAGAAGAATATGAACTAGCCACTTACGATCGCCATGAACTTAATTACGATAGCGTCGCTCTGGGACGTTTACCCTATAAAGTTACAAACGATCCAATGGTGACACCACTCCGCGAACTTGTTTATCTACCTAAAGGCGTAATGGACCCTCACGGAGTCCCTGCCGATGCCCCTCGTGCTGGTTCTCGTCCAGAAGACTTGGTAGAAAAATAGGTGACAGGTGACAGGTGACAGGTGACAGTGAAGAGGTTACAGGTAAGAGTAATTACCAATCACCCAATTTATCAAACACAAATAGGTGACAGGTGACAGGGAACAGGTGACAGTGAAGAGGTTACAGGTAAGAGTAATTACCAATTACCAATCACCCAATTTACAAAACATCAAAAGGATCGAAAGAAGTGAATCTAGCTGAAGGAGTACAGTCTGTATCATTTGGCATTCTTGCTGTGATGATGATTGGGGCAGCGCTAGGTGTAGTGCTATTCTCTAACATTGTCTATTCCGCCTTTTTGCTGGGAGGAGTATTCATCAGCATGGCGGGATTATACCTATTGCTAAATGGTGATTTTGTCGCATCGGCACAAATACTAATTTATGTGGGTGCAATTAACGTTTTAATTCTGTTTGCCATTATGTTGGTAAATAAAAGACAGGATTTTTCACCATTGCCTAATGCTGGAATCCGTAAAGTATTTACAGCTTTAGTCAGTTTTGGTCTATTTGCTCTTTTAAGTACAATGGTGATAGCTACGCCTTGGGCTTATACAACTAATCCTGTAGTTAATCAAAATTCCATCGTTGTCATTGGGGAGCATTTCTTTAGCGATTTCTTGCTACCCTTTGAATTAGCTTCCGTCCTCTTGCTAATAGCGATGGTAGGAGCAATTATTTTGGCACGTCGTGAATATATCCCCGACACAGTACCAACCTCTGACCTACAACAAACAATTTTAACCCTACCAGAACGCCCCAAAGAACTCATATCTACTGGTAGCAGCACTGACAATTGACAACTGTCAACTGTCAACTGACAACTGACAACTGACAACTAACAACCGACAATCATGCAACTCCAATACTTTTTATTATTAGCCGCAGCTTTGTTTTGCATTGGTATTTATGGTTTAATTACCAGTCGCAACGCAGTGCGGGTACTGATGTCAATTGAGTTATTGCTAAATGCCGTTAATCTAAATTTAATGGCATTTTCCAACTTCCTTGATTCAACCTTAATTAAAGGTCAGGTTTTCACAGTTTTCGTGATTACCGTGGCAGCTGCAGAAGCGGCGGTAGGGTTGGCGATCGTTCTAACTATCTATCGCAACCGCGATACCGTTGACATGGAGCAGTTTAATCTTCTGAAATGGTAATAGCGCGTGCAACTTAAGCAGGTAATCATCGCTTATAAAGCGCGAGATCCCCAGAGTCAACGCTGGGCTGAACTCTGTGCTAAACAACTAGAAAATCGTCATTGCCAAGTATTGGTGGGACCTAGTGGGCCAAAAGATAACCCCTATCCGGTTTTTTTGGCCTCTGCTAATCAACCAATTGATCTAGCTTTGGTACTCGGTGGTGATGGTACTGTCTTAACCAGTGCTAGACATTTAGCCCCAGCCGGCATCCCCATTCTTGGAGTGAATGTGGGAGGCCATTTGGGGTTTTTAACTGAGTCAGTAGACGAGTTTCAAGATCCAGAAATTGTTTGGGACAGGCTGTTAGAAGATCGTTATGCTATCCAACGCCGCATGATGTTACAAGCAGCGGTATATGATGGGACTGGCTCAAATTTAGAACCGGTGACGGAAAGTTACTTGGCTTTAAATGAGTTTTGTGTCAAACCCGCTTCTGCTGACAGAATGATTACCTCAATTCTGGAAATGGAAATTGATGGTGAGATAGTGGATCAATATGTGGGAGATGGATTAATTATCTCTACTCCTACAGGTTCTACTGGTTATACAGTTTCTGCCAATGGACCAATTATCCACGATGGGATGGAAACAATTACCATCACTCCCATCTGTCCCATGAGTCTTTCTAGTCGTCCTCTGGTTTTACCCCCTGGTTCTGTGATCAGTATCTGGCCTTTGGGCGATTATGATTTAAGTACCAAACTCTGGATGGATGGTGTGTTATCTACTTCCATTTGGCCTGGACACCGTGTTGATGTGCGAATGGCTGATTGTCGAGCTAAGTTTATTGTGTTACGCGCAAATAATTCATATTATCAAACATTGCGGGAGAAGTTACTTTGGGCTGGTACAAGAGTTCGCTACAACAATAATCACCGCAGTTGATTTTTATGTATTTTTTCTAAACTTTTGCCCCCGATTTTAATATATCTGGGGTTTTTTTAATATCTACTATTACTGACCAACAATTCTCATTTTGAAACGAGTTTGCATCATTCCAGCGAATTGCCTGCAGCAGTGCTGAATCAGGATAACCAGAATTTAAGAATTTACAGGATTTTCGTTTAAAGTCTGACGTTTTGGATATTAATTTGATGATTAATTCTACAACTATGAGAGTTAATATAGAACTAGCGGAAAATAGGAAATTACATTATTGTCTGATTCAGACAGTCACTATAGGAATTCGATTTGATTCTTGAACAAAATTACATATTTTTAGGGTGCGTTACGCGAAACGCTAACGCACGAAATCCTTAAGAATGGTGCGTTACGCTATCGCTAACACACCCTACGTATCTGTATAGCTACGCCACGCAAGCTATCAAAAATCAAATAGTAGCCCTATCTTTGATTCACCTACATTCGACACCAAAAAATATGCGAAAACCTCCGGAATTAAATCTTAAAAATCACAGTTTTTAGGGTTTAATTTAATCAATTTAATCCGGAGATGTAGAAAGAGAATTAGATTACCAAACCAAACTAAAATCGCTACTAGCGACAGTGATACCAACATTACCTAAACGGGCAAACTCAAACACTTTTGTTGCATCCAAAACATTGCCATTTTGGTTATAGAACAGACTACCAGTGCCTTGACTAAAGACGATGTGGGCATTACTAGCATCTACTAAAGTATTATCTGCAACTACTACAAAATCCGTTAACGCTTGTCCTACAGAGTTAGTAATGGCATTGAAGGTGGTTTTACTTAGTAAAATCTGATCTTGTCCTGCTTCAAACTGGGTAATAGAATCAATGCCTAATGTACTGCTAAACACTCCAGTGCTTTGGAAGAGATATTTATCTTTGCCAGTGTCTCCTGTGAGGGTATCATTACCTAAACCACCCCAGAGGGTGTCATCTCCTGCTAACCCTTGCAGTACATCATTGCCCGCATCACCGAAAAGGTTGTTGTTGGCACTATTACCTTTAATAGTGTTAATCCCTGTATTACCTGTACCGTTGATAGCTACAGTACCAGTTAAAGTCAGATTTTCCACATTAGCAACATTGGCTAAACTGAAAGTGATACTAGATTGAACGGTATCTGTTCCTTGACTAGCTAATTCAGTAATCACATCAGTTGTACTGTCAACAATATAAATATCATTGCCTAAACCACCAATTAAGGTATCAATACCTTTGCTTCCACTGAGAGTATCGTTTCCATTTCCTCCTGTCAGTGTATTATTGGCATTATTGCCTGTAAGGGTATTGTTGCCAGCATTGCCTGTACCATCAATAGCAGTTGTTCCCGTGAGAGTCAGTTTCTCAATATTGGCTAGGTTGGCTAAACTGAAAGTAACACTAGATTGAATGGTATCTGTTCCTTGATTAGCCAATTCAGTAATCACATCAGTTGTACTGTCAACAACATAAATATCATTACCTACACCACCAATTAAGGTATCAATGCCGTCTCCTCCATTGAGGGTGTCGTTTCCGTTTCCTCCTGTCAGTGTATTATTGCCACTGTTGCCTGTAAGGTTATTATTTCCAGCACTACCTGTACCATTGATAGCCGTACTACCAGTTAAAGTCAGGTTTTCCACATTGGTTAGGTTGGCTAAACTGAAAGTAACACTAGATTGAATGGTATCTGTTCCTTGACTAGCCAATTCAGTAATCACATCAGTTGTACTGTCAACAACATAAATATCGTTGCCTAAACCACCAATTAAGGTATCAATGCCGTCTCCTCCTGCCAGTGTATTATTGCCACTGTTGCCTGTAAGGTTATTGTTTCCAGCACTACCTGTACCATTGATAGCCGTACTACCAATTAAAGTCAGGTTTTCCACATTGGCAAGATTGGCTAAACTGAAGGTGATACTAGATTGAATGGTATCTGTTCCTTGGTTAGTAAGTTCGGTAATGGTGTCGGTGGTTGTATTGACAACATAACTATCATTGCCTACACCACCAATTAAGGTATCAACACCATTTCCTCCATTGAGGGTGTCGTTTCCGTCTCCTCCTGTCAGTGTATTATTGCCATTGTTGCCTGTAAGAGCGTTATTTCCTGCATTACCTATACCGTTGATAGCCGTACTACCAGTTAAAGTCAGGTTTTCCACATTGACAAGATTGGCTAAAGTGAAAGTGACAGCGGATTGTATAGTATCAGTTCCTTGAGTAGCTAGTTCGGTAATTACGTCAGTTGTGGTATCAACAACATAAATATCATCGCCTAAACCACCAATTAAGGTATCAATGCCGTCTCCTCCATTGAGGATGTCGTTTCCATCTCCTGTTGTCAGTGTATTATTGCCACTGTTGCCTGTGAGAGCGTTATTTCCGGCGTTTCCTGTGCCGTTAATATCTGCGGTTCCTGTCAGAGTCAGGTTTTCGACACCAGTGATGAGAGTGGTAGTTGTACTCGCAGTGATAGTATCGGTAATGGTAGCTGTGGCTTGAGCAGTAGTCAGGGTGGCATTAGTAGGATTGCTGAGGGTAAGAGTAAAGGTTTCGTTGCTTTCACTCAGGTTATCGTTGACAATGGGAACAGTAATAGTTTTACTAATTTCATTGACTGCAAAGGTGAGTGAGCCTGTTTTTGTGGTGTAGTCAGTGTCGGCTTTTGCGGTGAGATTGGCTGTAGTGTAATTAACAGTGACAGGATAGGGACTGGCAGCGGAAAGAGTAACGGTAAATGCAACGTTATTGTCTATACCTTCAGTCACAGTTGCCGGATTAGCAATACTGATTTTTGGTGCATTAGCTAGGTCATCATCAGCAATAGTTAAAACAGCGGTTTTTTGTGTGCCTAGTGTTGGCCCACCTATAGGATTGGATAGAGTCAGGTTAATGGTTTCACTGAGTTCATAAACCGTGTCGTTGACAATAGGAATGGTAACGGTTTTGCTGGTTTCACCACTGGCAAAGTTAATGGTGATGGGGTTGCTGCTAAAATCGGTAGTTGCTGTGGCTGTACCATTGGTGGGAGTGACGGTAACACTGATTGCACCATTACTACCATTGCTACGAGTTAAGGTGATGGTTGCATTGGTTGTACCATCTTCCTTAACAGTGTAGTTGGCAGCATTAAAAGCAATTACACCTGCATTAGTGATAGTACCGATGGTTGTTGTGGCATCGGCTTGGGTTGGGGCTGTTTCGGTTAAACCTAAGTTGTCGGTAGCGACGCTATAGAAACTGTAGGTTTTACCAGCTAGACCGTTATAGGTAGCGGAAGTAGCTGTAATATCATCTTTCCACAGCACATATTGACCACCATCGGTAGAGGCAAAAATATCATAGGAAGCGATACCACTACCGCTATCTGCACCTGTCCAGGATACGGTAAAGTCTGAGTTACTGTTGGCAGGTAAAGCTGTTACTTGACTGGTCGGTGCATTACTATCTAGAGTGTTAAAGACCGCAATGGTTTGAATAGGCGTTTGGGTATTGAAGGTAATGCTGGCTTGGGCATCAACGCGAGTATTATTAGCAGAGTTGGCTTTAGGTTGAACACTGTAACCCACAAAACCACTTCCTACCCCATTTTGGTCGTTAGGAGGTAAAAAGCCCTGAGTGGCACTGTTAGCGGTGTTGCCTGTAGTGGGGTCAATGGCGGTAAATGTCCAAGTAAGGACACCTGTAGATGTGTTTAGTCCCGCATTGACATCAACAAAGACTCCTCTGGTGGTGCGAAGGTCGAGACGTTGGCTGTAATTTTGTGAGCCGTTGGGAACGTTAATTGTAATATCCCCAAAACTAATGTCATTGAGAGCAAAGGTGTTGAAGTCAAGGTCAGTATCAAGGGTTTGGGTAATAGTAACTTGAGCAACTGGAGTAGTTCCCGCAGCAGCATTGTTGCTAAAGCGAATGGCATAGGGAATGACTGCACCTGCGGTTAAATAGTGTTGAGTTCCAAAACCATCGGGGTTAATTAAGGTGTTGGGTGCGCTGACGGTTTCTATCCGTTGTTGGTCGGTTGCCCCATTGAGCGCCCCTTGGATAAATTCAGTGTTGCCATTGCTGACAAAAATATCGAGGATGACATCTTCCAACACATCAGGGTCGGTAATTCCGGCATTTCGGGCTATTTGTTCGGCTGCGGCGCGTTGTTCGGGAGTTAATGTGGCTGCTGTGATGATATTGCTGGGGAAACTGAGGTCGGTAAAGGTAGCGGTTGTTTGTCCTGAAGCGTAATCAAAGAGAGATGTGGCTTGGTTAATCCGCCAACTGGCTGCATAATCACCGTATAGTCTTTGATTGGTGATAGTTCCGCCAATGGCTGTACCGTTACGTAGGGCAAAGTCATCATTGCGGTTATCGTTAAAGTTGCCTAAGAGTCCGACTACTTTACCCTGACGATTATCAGCTAGACCAAGATTAATATTTAGCCAAGTACCCCGATTATTAACGAGAATGAGGTCATTATTGGCGGTAACGATACTATATTCGCTCCCTTCTCGGATAATTAGGTTTTGACCCACTGCATAGAGTCCACCTTCGGGAAGGGTGACAGCAGTACCGTTAATGAGGAGGGGGTTGGTTTGATTGGCGTAAATGGCGATGCGTTGACCACCACTTTGAATTGAAATGGCAGTATTAGCAGAGGCGCTGGTGCTATTGTTCCAAGGTTGTTGGCGGGTTTGGATTTCAAAGTCGTCGGTGGTGGATTTAACGAGGGTAAATTCGCCTACGGTTTGGAAGTCGTAGCCTAGACCGTCGAGGGTTTGGATGTGGGGGTCGTTATATGTACCACCTTTTAACCTTAACCGAGAAAAGAGTAAACTGTTGGCTAACCATAATGGAATGCGTGGAATTAAGTTAAAATTTATAAAAGTATCTGTGTACCTTATTCCCTTTCCTCTAATCCCCTCTAAAAATTTTTGTCCCAAAAATGCCTCTCTACGACCGTTGCCTATAGTAGCCCAGTAATCAGTAAAATAATGAAATTCTTTAGAAACATATTGCCCATTTAATCTACCTAACCAGTGATCTTGTTTGAAAAGTTTTCCAAAGCTACTAGGTAAAGATTTTGCCCATCGATCAGGGAACCAATGAGAGAAAACCTGACCTGAGATTTTAGTTGTATTTTTAAATGCTGCGCCTAGACCCCCTCCAACTGCACCCAAGCCAGCCGAAATTCCAACACTTGTCCAATTGATGTCAATCTTTTGACCAGACAAATATTGTGAACCTGCTTGTATGGCAATATCACTAACTGCTCCTATACCTGCTCCTAATGCAGCAGCAACAATAAAAGGGGCAATTTCTCCTGATGGATCGTTATTTTGGATTGGGCTATTAAAGACATAACGGTAAAGATTGGCATCCCCAGCATTCACGCCTAAAGGATCAACCGATGTAAACCTTCCCAACCCACTATCATAAAACCTTGCCCGCATGAAATCGAGTCCATTACCCTCATCCATGACCCCCCATTGACCTACATACTCAAAGGGGTTAGCAACGCCTTCAACCTTAGTTAAATCCTCCCCAAAAGGTAAATAACTGTAACGGTTAACATAACTTCCATCAGTTGCTGTTAACCCAATCGTTGAACCGATCGCATCTGCATCATAATAATTACTATTGCTACCACTAACCCGACTCACCAAACCAATACCATGAGTGTAGTTAGCAACTAAGGTACTACCGTTATATTCTCCAACAATATCCCCTAACCCAGTCGGATCAAGTAAATATTCCGTGCGTTGACCATTTAAAACAGTAGCAACGCGGTTTCCTAAAGCATCATATTGATATTCCCAAGTACCTTGAGGAGTGACAACTTTAGTCAGACGATTTTCAACATCATAAGTATAGGTTGAAGTCTGTCCCCCTTGGGTTTTGCTAATCAAATTACCATCCTTATCGTAGGAATAGACAGCATTACCAACATTGGTATATTCATTCAGATTATTCGTGCTGTAGTTGGTAGTCGTTCCGTTATCCGTCACCCCAATCCGATTTCCTGCCGCATCATATTGATAGTTAATGGTGCGATTTGTAGGCGTAATGACAGATGTTAATTGTCCTGTGGCATCATAACCATATTGAAAAGTTCCTTCCAATGTGGTAATGCTGGTACGCCGACCCAAATTATCGTAAACATACTCAAACTTAGAGTTAACAGTATTATTCGCCTTATAGTTGATCAACTGAGTTAACTGACTCTGTTGATCGTATTGATATGTCGTGTAAGTGCCGTTACCGTTGGTTTCTTTAGTCAGACGACCTGCACTATCATAGTCATAGCTGATAATGCTTTGCCCTGTCGCATTGGTTAAAGTCTTTAAGCGTCCAATTGTGTCATAACTGTAGTTGACCGTATAACCATCTTGAGAGACAAGTTTAGTCCTTTGACCATCAGCATTGTAGGTATAGGTGAGGGAACGTCCCGTAGGATAGTTTATCTTAGTAAGCTGATTTGCAACGTTATACTCCATTGCAATAGTTCCCATTGCATCGGTGACACTGGTAAGATTTCCCTTGGTGTCATAGCCATAGCTAACGCTAGAACTATCAGTGTATTGTTTCTTAGTTAGCAGTCCACTGGTGTTGTAGGTATAACCAATGGTATTACCACGACGGTTGACAGAACTGGTAATATTTCCCAAGGCATCAACGCTAAACTGTTCGCTATTACCGTCAGGATATGTGATTTTAGTTAGATAGCCTTTGAGATCGTAGGTATAAGTAACGCCATTGCCTTTAGGATCTATAAAACCAGTCAGTTGACTAAAGGTAGCATCGTAAGTAAATTTAACGTCTTGACTGAGTAAATTTGTTTGCTGGGTTAAGTTTCCATTTGTGTCGTAAGTGTAACCAGTTTCACTACCATTAGGAAGGGTTGCACTAATCAAATTGCCATTCGCATCATAGCTAAATAGAAGATTTTGATTGTTAACGCCGCGAATTTGTCCACCATTTCCTCGGTCATCCAGTAGGATAGTTTGGGATGCACCTGTGCTATCAGTAATCGTGACACCACCAACATTATCGTAACTGTAGGTCAGACTTTGGGTTTGTCCGTTGCTAAATTCTTTAGTGAGACGACCTTGGTTATCATATTCAAAACTGCGCTGATAACCTAAATCAGATTTTACCGATAACAAAGAATATTTTTTCGCGGCAATATTCCCTGTATCGTAACTATAGGTTATTGTTCCATCAGAACTGGAGACAGAGAGCAGATTTTCCCCAGCAGCATCATAACTGTAATTGGTAGCTTGTCCTGTGGAATCGGTAATCTGGCTAATACGTCCTTGAGCATTGTAAGCTAAAGTCAAACTATCGCCATTGGTGTGAACCAACTTAGTCAAACGATTAGTAGTATATTGCAGAGAAATCCGATTACCGTTGGTATCTTCAACATAGCTGAGTTTGCCATCAGTCCCAAATAATGAAACTAAACCACTAGCTTCTTTTAAGCGATACTGACCATTAGTAATTGTTAAAGTTGCACCACCGTCTTCGGTGTAAGTGCCATTAGTTTGCTTATCAAAAACGCGCTGTAAATCTCCAACACTACGGATAATAACATTGCCTTTGCTATCTGTTGTGGCGCGTAAATCCCACTGACTTGCCCAACCCCGTCCTAGTCCGCCTAAGTTGTAGCGTTCAGCAATAGATTGATAGAAAGTCCGATTAAAGGTTAAAGACAGTCCTGGTGCAGCATCTACTATATCCGTTGTGCTGATTAAGCTAACATTAGTTAGAGTATTAACTGCTTGTTTCCATTCAAAGGCAAATAACCGAGTTAAATCACTGGTTGGTTCTCCCAATTGACTTAAATAATTAGCATTTTCTGTCATGACAGCTTGAAACTGTCCTGTAGTTGTACCGAAAACAGCGGTTAAATTATTCCAAATTGCATCCCAAGCAGCATTATCAATAAAACTGTAATCTGCGCGAGATTCAGCTTTAATACTTGCCCAATTTATCGTGTCACCGGACTTAACTTGTTGGACTCCAAAGGAAATTAAACCGTTACCGTTGGGAGTATAAGCAAAGGAAAATTCTCCATTTTCACCAGGTGCTAAAATTCCGGCTGGTCCATTATCACTTGTTCCTAAAGTTAAGTTTAAGAGTTGTTTTAGCGTAGCACTAACGGTATTTTCTTCTGGGTAAGTAACTTGGGCATTTGTGGGAGTGATTCTGAATAAAGGTGCAACGACATCTGTTTGTCCAACATTGGTATATTTAACTGTAACTACACCATTTGCTGGATAACTCAACTCAACTTTAATATTTCCCTGTGAACCATCAGTTACAGTGAAAACATCATTAGAAATAGAGCTATTTGATCCATTAGCAACTTTAACATCATATTGCCCTGTAGTTAATCCCTGTAAGTCAAAAGTTGCCCAAGCTTGTGTTTCATTCACCCAATAAACTTTACTTGCAGCTTTTGCTGTACCGTTGGGTGCAATGATGCTAATTTGATCGTTAGGTGAAAAATTCTGTCCTGAAATAACAATTGTTGTTTGACCTTTATTACTTCCTGATGAACCTTGAGGAAAACCTGTAATCAACAAAGCAGCGTCATTATCAATAATATTCAAAGTCGCTGTATTTTGCTGTCCAATAGTTGCCCCTCCTGTTGGGTTAGTGAGGATTAATTGGACGATTTCATCAGTTTCAGGCGTTGTGTCATTAATAATAGGAATGGTGACGATTTTACTGATTTCTCCATCAGCAAAATTAACGGTAATTGCTGTGTTGTTGTAGTCGCTTGGTGCTTTAGCAGTCCCATCTTGTAAATTGATTTTGGCACTAATTGCTCCATCACTTCCACCAGAGCGAGTAACAGTGACAGCAGCGATAGGTGTTCCATCTTCTTTGATGCTAAATTCAGGGGTGCTAAAGCTTAAAGACCCGGAAACTACTGCAATATCATCGTCAATAATATTCCCCGTAATTGCTGTTGTTGTGCCGATGGTGTAACCTGTACCCGAAGCGATAGTTAAGGCAACGGTTTCATTGGATTCAATAGCGGTATCAGCAGTGGGGTTTATCGTCACCGTTGCTGTGCTAGAACCTGCTGCAAAAGTAACTGTTCCCGTAGTAGCATTAAAACTAGCAGCACCTGTTTGGGTGTAATCAGTGTTAAATGTGGCATTACCACCGACATTAAAATTAGCAGTTAAGGCAGTAGTCAGGTTGCCACTACGAGTAAATGTATAAACCAGGTTAGGAGTAGCATCTTCTGTGACAGTGCTTAGTGAAACTGACAAGGTAACATTTGTGGCAATATCATCGTTCGAGATTGCGCCACTTACACCCGTCGTTGTACCCACTGTATAACCAGTGCCAGTAGCTAAGGTGAAAATTACCGTTTCATCGCTTTCAATGGTTGTATCAGTCGTAGGATCAACAATCACGGTTGCTGTACTAGCACCTGCTGTAAAGGTAACTGTTCCAGTAGTAGCATTAAAACTAGCAGCACCTGTTTGGGTATAATCAGTGTTAAATGTGGCATTACCACCAACATTAAAATTAGCAGTTAAGGCAGTAGTCAGGTTGCCACTACGAGTAAATGTATAAACCAGGTTAGGAGTAGCATCTTCATTAACGCTGGTGGGGCTAACAGCAAGGGTAATAGGATTAATTACCTGAGTAGAAGTTCTAGGAGCAGTAGCAGCAACTTGTTCATTACCCGCATTATCAGTGGCTAAACTGTAAAAAGTATAGGTTTTACCTACTTCACCAATATAGACAGCAGAAGTTGTAGTTACATCTGTTTGCCATTGAGTAAATGCTCCATTATTAACGGATACGAACACATCATAGTTTTTAATCCCACTAGGATCAGTTGCACCCCAACTCAGGCTGATATTATTACCAACAGTAGTTGCTGGTAAATTACTAATGCCACCTGTGGGCGGGGTAATATCTACTTGGGCTGTTTCACCCGAACCAAAACGAGTTGTTGTTGTGTAGGTGGTAGATTGTCCTGCTGTCAATGAAAAAACGTTTCTTAATGCGAGTGCTACATCATACTCCGAACCAGCATCAATAAATTGGTTAGAGTCGCTGTCACCTCTGACTATTGTATTCCGTAGGCTACTTCCAGCCAGAACATTAGACCTAAGACTACCGTAACTATCTAGTTCCCAACGGTTTGTAGTGGGGATAGTACCGCCTGTACCTGTAATTCCGAAGAAAGTTGTATCTGTCTGACCAGTTCCCCCACTATCTGTTTCAAACAGAATCTCTTGACCATTTTGAACAATTCTGCCACCTCCATCAATCAAACTACCGTCAAAGTCTAAATCTCCGTCCACGTAACGGATAAGATCAAAATTGATTGTTGCAGTGGTGCTATTGGTAATGGTATAAGTTTGATCTAAACGACTGCCTGTTCTAATCGAGGTAGTATTCAGGGTATCTTGAACAGTTTGTCTGAGTTGAAACTGTAATCCGCCAACAGTGAATGTGCTATTTGTAGTTGTACTATTAAAATTAGTAAATGCTTCGTTATTGCTATCTGATGAGTTTAATACAGTGCGCGCTCCAGTTGTACCAATAATACCTAAAGCAACAAAGGAACGGTAAGTTGTCGTAGAGGAAGTTTTACTACCAAGGGGATCGTACAAAGCACCACTAAAGTTGCCAAGTTCATCTACGGTAACTACTAAACCGCCGTCACCAGTGGCTGTTTGAATGGTGTTTGTATTCTGTTCAATGGCAATTACTTCTCCATTTACCGTAATCGTAGCGTGATCATCCTCTGCTTTCAAAGCCTGTAATGTCTCTGTATCCAGACTGTTACCCTGTACTAACGCTGTAAAAATCGCCCCTTCATCTCCAGCACTATCGCTTTGATTCACCTGAGCATCAACAAAATGCCCAATTTCTTCTAACAGAACTGCACTAATAGCTGCTGATGTAGCGTTTGCAATAAAGCTATCTGATAAATAAATCTTATTCATGCTACTGGCATAAGCACCGTTAGCATTGCCTAAAATACTGCTATTAATCACCTCTATTTGAGGAAGTTGACTAAAATCACCCGATTGCCATTGTAAACGCAGACTCTCCGCGACGCTGCGGTTGTATTGTGTGCCAAAAGCAGTATCAAACAGATTCCAGAAATTATCTACACCAGAAAAGGAACTGAGTTGGTTGTAGGTCAGCGTGAGGAAGGGTTGGAGCAAAAGATTCATAAAATTAACAGAAGGTGCTGTAAAAAAAAACACATAAGCGATACTAACATAAAACATCTCAGTAAATTATTTCATCTATCTAAAGTATGATTTTTTTGAGAAGATTTATAAAAATTGCTACAGGTGGAAATCCTTGTCAACCAATGAAGTAACTGGGACGCTAAAATTAGGAATTTACCTATTGCACAACGAAATGAGGTGATTAAATTTGTTGAATTTTTAGAATTTAAGGCAGAAAAAATTGATCTCATTCAAGAACATACAGAAGAAAAAAGAGAGATTTATTTTACAATGGGATTTTGGGAAAAAAGATTTTTGTCAATAATGGGGGGTCTATTCTCATAGTTATTGAGAATGATGTCAATAATTGCACGAGTTTTGGTGATTTCAGCTAGGGGGGTTGACAGTGTTCCGAGTTTCGGCTATGCTTATGTTATATCTAAAAGTCTGTTCGCACATATATAGTAAGTTTTAGGATTCTTTATATTGTCAGAATCAGGATAACCAGGATTTGAGGATTTACAGGATTTTGGTTTAAGGTCTGACGTTTTGAATATTGATTTGATGATTAATTCTACAACTGTGAGAGTTAATATAGAATTAGCGGAAAATCGAAAATTTCTACATCACACAAATTCTTAAATCGAAAAAATCCTTAACTCAAACTAAAATCCTGTAAATCCTGATTCAGACTTATTAATTGAGAATATTACTATATATGCGCGGACAGATTTCTACTTATAACATAAATGTAACTCAATATTTGCGCCCTGTCAAGTCTTAATTGTCTGATAGCGAAGCGTGGCGTTAGCCATATCAGGATGTCCACCGATTCGAGGATTTACAGGATAATGCTGAGTCCAATAAGAATTTGCCTAACCAGACTGACCAGGATCAAATAAAGTTGGATAATCTGCTAGAATTACCCATTGATCTTGAGAGTTTATTTGATGACAACCATCTTAGACCTAAATAGTATAAATTTACTATCATCACAACTGCTACAGGTAGGAGCATCCAGCACAACAGTTAGTAATCAAGTTGATTTGATTCCTGGAGTTATACAAGCGTTTATTTTAGGGATTGTGCAGGGAATTACAGAGTTTTTACCAATTAGTAGTACCGCACATTTATTAATTGTAACAAAGGTATTTGGTTGGAAAGAACTGGGGGATAAAGATTTTGTTGATGCTATTCAATTTGGTAGTGTAGTTGCCATTTTGTGGTATTTTTGGGCTGTGATTGCTAGTTTAGTTAAAGGTGCAATAACAGCTTTTAAAACTAAAGACTGGGAAAGTGAGGACTGGAAAATTGTTGTGGGAATTGGTTTTGGGACAATTCCCGCTTTAACTATTGGTTTTTTGTTGAAAGATGTTATCCCAGAAAGTTCGTTAATTATTGCGATAATGTCGGTTATTATGGCAATATTATTAGGTTTAGCCGAAAAATTGGGAACTCGAAAACGAGGTTTTAATGCTTTGGAAATTAAGGATGGTATTTTGGTAGGATTAGGACAAACTTTAGCTTTAGTTCCTGGGGTTTCTCGTTCTGGTTCAACTTTAACTACTGGCTTATTTTTAGGGTTAGAAAGAGAAGCAGCGGCAAGATTTTCATTTTTGTTAGGGTTTCCCACTTTGACAATTGCGACTTTATATAAAAGTTTGAAAATCTTCAAGTTGTTTCAAGCTGGACAATTACCTGATAATATTCTGATCTTGTTAATTGTTGGCATCATTTCTACCTTTATTTTTTCTTATTTATCAATTGCCTTTTTACTCAAATACTTGCAAACCAAAAACACTTTTGTTTTCGTTTGGTATAGATTAGCCTTTGGTATTTCTATATTATTAGCGATCGCCGCAGGTTGGCAAGGATAAATATTAGGGGTTGGGACTGAGTAATTTTAGTCTTTCCCCATTACCCATTACCCATTACCTTACTCATGTCTACCATTCAACCTGCTAAAATTACCAAGGTGCTTCCTGACTCAATTGCGGCTGAAATTGGCTTTGCAGCCGGTGATGCGATTGTGGCTATTAATGGCACAAAACCCCGTGATTTAATTGATTATCAGTTTTTGTGCGCTGATGAAATTTTAGAATTAGAAGTTTTAGATATCACTGGAAAAACCCATCATATTGAAATTGAAAAAGATGATGATGAAGATTTAGGACTAGAATTTGATACAGCTTTATTTGATGGTTTAATTCAGTGTAATAACCGTTGTCCATTTTGCTTTATTGATCAACAACCACCGGGAAAACGGACTAGTTTATATTTAAAAGATGATGATTATCGTCTAAGTTTTCTCTATGGTTCTTATTTAACTTTAACCAATTTAACAGCAAAAGAATGGCAAAGAATCGAGCAAATGCGGTTATCACCTTTGTATGTTTCTGTTCATTCTACAGAACCAGATGTGAGAATTAGACTATTAAAAAATAATCGAGGTGGAGAAATATTATCACAGATTAAATGGTTTCAAGAACGCAGATTACAAATTCATGCTCAAGTTGTTGTTTGTCCTGGTATAAATGATGGTGAACATTTAGAAAGAACATTACAGGATTTAACATCTTTTCATGCTGGAGAATTACCAACAGTAGCATCAGTAGCAGTTGTTCCTGTGGGTTTAACGCGGTTTCGTCCTCAAGAAGATGAGTTGATTCCAGTAACTAAAGAAAAGGCACAAGAGGTAATTTCTCAAGTTAAAATCCTCTGTCAGCAATTTAGGAAAAAATTTGGTTCTAGTGTAGTATGGTTAGCTGATGAATGGTTTTTAATTGCTGGGGAAGAATTACCCACAGAAGCTGAATATGAAGAATATCCCCAAATTGATAATGGTGTGGGTTCAATTCGATTATTTATTAAACAGTTTACCGAAATTGCCAGAGAATTATTACCACCAAAAATTACAAATCAACGGAGATTAACTTGGGTTGTCGGTAATGCAGTGGAAACAGCATTTCAACCCTTGGTACAACAGTTAAATACTGTCCAAGGTTTAGAAGTCAATATGCGGGCTTTATGTAGCGATTACTGGGGACAAAGTATCAGTGTTACTGGGTTATTAACCGGACATGATTTACTTTTGCACTTAAAAGGGCAAGATTTAGGAGAGGGAATTTTATTACCTAGTGTTATGCTTAAACATGGAGAACTGGTATTTCTCGATGATATGACAGTAGAGGAAGTATCTCAACAATTAAATGTCAGTATTTTCCCCATAGCAGGAGTTGAGGAATTAATCAATACTTGTCTTCAATAGAATTAATCTATGATTTTTGCAATATACCTATGGTAAGTAATACTTATGAAAATTCGCATACGGGGGGCATTGCCCACCCTACAATGACTAATGAATCAAAAAATATTCGGGTTCGTTATTTTAAATATTAATCTGTTGTTGTTTAATATTTTGGGTGTATTACCAGCTAAAGCTATTAAGGATACACCTGTATTTAGTGTAGTTAATAGTCAAAATAATCCTGAACAATGGCAAGGAATTAGCAACCGCTTACAGAAACTCAACGTGAACTATTGTGTAATTCCTTTGAGTCAGGTTAAAAATAAGGATGATTGGGGTAAATCACGGGTATTATTTTTACCTAATGTCGAAGTATTGACAACGGAACAGGCGATCGCTTTAGATCAATGGGTAAGTCAAGGTGGGTATTTAATCGCTAGTGGCCCAGTAGGTAATTTATCCACTCCTGGAGTTCGTCAATTATTACGAAAACTCTTAGGGGGTTATTGGGGATTTAGTTTAAATACTACTGAAAATTTACAACCTACAAATACCACTATTCCTGATTGGGTAAATCAAAAAGAATTGTTTGGTGCAATTAGAGGTGGTGTAATTATTCCTAATAATTCTCCTAGTCAAAGTGCAGTAGTTTGGAACGCTAAAGATCGTCTAACAGCAATCTTGACAACTGAAAAGTCTACCTTATTAGGTTGGAACTGGGGAATGGATACAGCAGCATCTACAGGATTAGATATTGCTTGGTTAAAAGCATCTTTAAGTCGTTATTTAAAATTACCAGTTAATAACAAACAGAAAATTGCCACTTCTGCACCAAACTGTCAGCCAAATTTAATTACTGAACCCACAAAACTACAAACTCCTGAAAAATTAATTATTACTTCTAAATTAAAACCTGTTAAAAAGATTGTTAAAAAACCAATTGTTACTTCTAAGTTAAAACCTGTTAAAAAAACTCTTAAAAAACCAACTGTTACTTCCCAATTACCAGCGAAACCGAAAGATACAAGATTATCAATTGTTTCTAAACTTACCACCGAAAATTTGATTGATCCAATTAATCAACTAGAACAAAATGTCCGTTTAGATGTTATCCCCGATTCTAACGAACCGATTGATCAAAAAGAAGCAATTTCCTTGCAAAAAGAATTAGAAAATCTCATTGGTAGATTAGAAAGTACCCATGTAGCAGTATTAGCTTATAATGGCTATAAAAATATCAATAATAGTGCCACTACTTCCCCTTTGGAAAAAACCGAAGCACTAAAAGTAACATCTTCCAAACAACAAACAGCAAACTTAGCAGAAACCTTAACAAAAGCTAGAGAAACAGCCAAAAATATCCCCTTATTAATCCAACAAAAAAAGTATGCTCTAGCGCGGCAGACATGGTTACAAGCTAAAGTAAATTTGTGGCAGCAATTTCCGATTAATCAACGATTAGCACAACCAGAAATTCGGGCAATTTGGTTAGATAGAGCTACTATAATTAAAGCAGGTAATGAAGCTGAATTAGCCAAAATATTTGATAAACTAGCACGAGCCGGAATTAATACCATTTTTCTGGAAACTATCAATGCGAGTTATCCTATTTATCCCAGTCAGGTAGCACCTCAACAAAACCCTCTGATTGGTGATTGGGACCCCCTAGAAAGTGCTGTAAAACTAGCTCACTCACGGGGGATGGAGTTACACGCCTGGGTGTGGGTATTTGCCGCTGGTAATAGCCGTCATAATCAAATTATTAATGTGAATCCTGATTATTTAGGCCCCGTACTAGCAGCAAATCCCGATTGGGCTAATTATGACAATCAAGGTAATATTATTCCAGTTAGTCAAACTAAACCTTTTTTAGATCCTGCTAATCCCCAAGTGCGGGAGTATTTAATCAAACTGTATACAGAAATTGTTACCAAGTATCAAGTAGATGGTATCCATTTAGATTATATTCGTTATCCTTTCCAAGACCCCTTTGTGGGTCGCACCTATGGCTATGGTAAAGCAGCAAGGGCGAAATTTCAACAGCAGACGGGGATTGATCCCTTAAATATCTCTCCCAGTCAACGGAATTTGTGGCAACAGTGGACAGCATTTCGTACTCAACAGATTGATAGTTTTGTAGCTGAACTATCGCAGACATTGCGAAAAAAACGTAACACTCTCATTCTCTCAGTAGCTGTTTTTCCCTTACCAGAATATGAACGCATAGAAAAGATTCAACAACACTGGGAAGTATGGGCCAGAAGAGGAGATATAGATTTAATTGTGCCGATGACCTATGCTTTAGATACACCTCGGTTTCAAGGATTAGCCCAACCCTGGATTACTTCCACAAAATTAGGTGCTACTTTGTTAGTTCCAGGAATCCGTCTCCTGTCATTACCCACTATGGGTGCATTTGATCAATTGCAACTGTTGCGAGACTTGCCAGTTAATGGTTATGCGTTGTTTGCAGCAGAAAATTTTAATCCTGAACTAGAACAAATGTTTAATAGTACCCAAGGGATTAAAAATGAACCTATGCCCCAACGTCAACCTTTTCGCACTGCGGCCTTTCGTTATGCAGCTTTGCACAGAGAATGGCAAGTGGTAGAAAATAATGGTCAGTTGCCCGTATCTGCAATCACCACTGCTGAGTTTAAGAAGCTGGATCAGGATTTACTAGATGCGTTAAATCAACTAGCATCCGTACCTTCTGCTATTAATTTAATTACAGTCAGAGAAGCTCTCAATAACATCCAGTCTCGATTTTTACAGATGCAAGCAAAAAATCAACCCCATTCCTATCAAATTAAAGTTTGGGAAAACCGACTTTTAGCTATCGAACGACTAATCCGTTTTGGTGAAAGAAGATTAAATGTGCGTCAAAGAAATGGTACAAGTATTAAATGATGTTTCGGTAACTGGCAAGGTTAATACATACCTGTTAAATTAGAGTATAAACCTAGTATAGTACGACGTAAATCAATGAACTATTCCGAATCTGTGAAAAGCTGGTGCTGTATTCATTCTTAGAGGATGTTTTAAAAGTCTCTCATGGTGTATCAAATATTGTTTTACCCCTCCCTAACCCTCCCTAACCCTCCCCTTAGAAAGGGGAGGGGACTTGATTTTCCGGTTTCCCCCCAATACATCGGGGGGACTAAGGGGGGTAAACAATCATACCTGAGATTACTTTATGGCTTCGCTATCAAACAACCTCTTAATTCTTAATTCTTAATTCTGTCCTGCGGTACTAGTAGTCTGTCAAATAAATTTTGACGGATAAGGAAAAAATGAACCACGTATCCCTGACGGGACCGGAGGGATATAGACACGAAGAACACGAAGGAAGAAGGAGGAAGGAAGAAGAAAAATTTATTTACCCGTCAATTAGTCCTTGACAGACTACTAGCTATAGAAATTATAAATGATATTTGAAAATTTTAAATTGTCTAGGGGATCTAGGGTGGACATTACCTACCAGAATCAAGATATGGTAGTTAAATAATCATAGTAAGCGTGAGGTTAAGTATGTCAAAAATTCTAGTTATTGAAGATGAGGAATCAGTACGAGATAATTTATTAGATCTACTAGAAGCTGAGAGTTTTGAAACCATTGCGGCTGTTAATGGGAGAATGGGTGTAGAGATGGCTATGTCAGAATATCCGGATTTGATTCTGTGTGATATAATGATGCCAGAATTAGATGGTTATGGTGTATTAGCAGCATTACGTCAAGAGTCATCAACATCAACTATTCCTTTCATTTTTTTGACTGCTAACGCGGCTAAATCTGATTTCCGTCAAGGGATGAATATGGGAGCAGATGATTACTTGACTAAACCATTTACCAGAGCTGAATTATTGAGTGCTATTTTGAATAAGTTGGAAAAATATGCAAATTTAAAGAAAAATTTGTCGGTTATTCCTAACAAATTAACACTGAGAATGCAGCTAATTCTAAATCAATTAAACCTGGCAATAAAAGAGAAAAATTGTGAGGGTTTTGAGGTTCATTATCAACCAATTATTGATATGAATACTGGCAGAATTACTTCCGCAGAAAGTCTATTGCGCTGGCAAAATGCGGAGCTAGGAAAAGTATCACCAAAAGAATTTATTCCTTTGGCAGAGGCTCATGGATTAATTATTGATATTGGTAACTGGGTTTTAAAGACAGTTTGCCAGCAAATGCAAATTTGGCAAGATATTGGCATTTATGACTTAACGATAGCCGTTAATCTCTCACCACTTGAATTTAATCAAATAGATTTAATTCCTCAGGTTATTGATTTAATATCTAGCTATAATATTCAGGCAAATTGTTTAGAGCTTGAATTAACAGAAAGGATGATTATGGAAGATATGGATTTGGCTATAACTACTATGAAAAAATTACGCTCTTTTGGCGTAAAAATTGCCATTGATGATTTTGGAGTTAGCAATAATTCCCTAATGTATCTTAAACAATTACCAATGGATACACTCAAAATTGATCGTGATTTTATCCAAGATATTAATAATGATTACCGCAAAGCAGCAATTACAAAAAGTTTGATTCAATTAGGACATGATCTTAATTTGAAAATTATTGCTGAAGGGGTGGAAACTGAATCAGAATTAGCACTTTTACGGGAAAATAAATGTGATGCAATTCAAGGTTATATATATAGTCCAGCCTTACCTGCGTTAGAATTTTACAAGTTATTATTAACCAATAAATCTTTTTCTGTGTAAGAATTCAGGAGTCACCGAGTCACCCAGTCAGGAGAAAGAAAGAAGATTTGATGTAAAATTATGGCAATTTATTCTGATTTCGTGTTTCATTGGCTCCTGATTTCTTCTCTTCTATTGTATTTATTCTGATTCGGTGACTCCTTTGCTCCTGAATCTTTATTTTTCTGTTTAGGGTAATAATAGGTAATTGGTAAAATTGTATGAATCCAAACGAAGTGGAAACACCAGTAAATCTGAGTATAAATTTGTCTAATGTAGGCAATCGCTATTGGGGCTATGTGGAAGTTATCGAAGAAGGAAAAAATTATCGCATCAGTCGGGTGGAAATTAAGCCTAGACACGGCATTAAAGCCCAAATCCATTATCATCGTCATGAACATTGGGTAGTCGTTTCTGGCGTGGCTAGGGTGACTTGTGGTGATCAAGAAATATTACTCAATCACAATCAATCAACTTATGTGCCAGCAGCCACACTGCACAAGGTAGAAAATCCCGGTTTGATTCCTTTGATAATTTTAGAAATCCAAAATGGCGAGTATTTGGGTGAGGATGATATAGAACGTCCTGTAGAGGAAAAGATTGTTTAAGAATGAATGATCACTCCGTCAACTGGTTTGCTAAAATATTCGCCAAAGTACCGCTAAGAACCTTGTTAATAGTGCCGTTTGTCTTGCAAACCGTAGGAGTAGTCACACTGGTGGGCTATTTGTCCTACCGTAGCGGACAGGAGGCTGTCGAAAAATTGTCAAATCAGTTATTGAGGGCGGAAAATGAGCGCATTGATCAACATCTCAATAGTTATTTAGGCAAAGCTCAAGAAATTAACCGCACCAATATAGTTGCCAGTTCCGAAAATGAATCACCAGCCCCCCTTGTGAATGGTAAAGCTACAAGACTCCCAGCTTTAAATAGCCGTGAACCTGTAATTCGTGAAGTTACACAGGATTTAATCCAAAGATTTGGTAGTTTACAAGCTATTTCTAATCCTCAAATTATTCGTCCTCATTTACAGCAAAAACCCTTTGTCAGAGTTACACCCTACCGCGATGATTATGGCTTAAATTGGCTCGTAGTCACAGTAATTCCCGAATCAGAATTTATGGGAAAAATTCATGCTAATGCCCGCAACACCCTGATCCTCTGCGGATTGGCACTGATAATTGCTATGGGAACAGGTAGTCTGACTGCATACTGGATAGCTAAACCAATTTTACGCTTGAGTCGAGCTAGTCAATCTATGTCTAAAGGAGAATGGCAAGAGACTCTACCTGAAGATATAACAATTGCAGAAATCAAGGTTTTAGCAAGGTCATTTAACCAGATGTCTGCTCAATTAAAAAAAGTTTTTCAAGAATCAGAAACTAAATTTTCTACTATTTTTTATACTACTCCTGACCCCGTTTGGATTGCCACTTTAGCAGAAGGAAGATTTTTGAATGTTAATAAAAGTTTTTCCCAATTTTGGGGGGATACTTTAGAAAATATCGTTGGTAAAACTTGTGTGCAATTGGGACTTTGGGATAATCTAGAGGATTTACACTACTTGAAAGAGACACTAATTAATGAAGGAATTATCCTGAATTTTAAAGTGGTAATTCGGACTCATTCTCGAAAAACTAAAACTGTTCTCCTATCAGCTAAGGTGCAATATTTGGGTAAAGAAGATTGTCTGATTGGTGTAATGAGAGATGTTACTGATCTCTATGATGATTTGAGGTTACGCAAAGCAGCAGAAGATCAACTGCGAGAGAGTCAATATTTTATTGAACGAATTACAGAATTAACGCCAAATTTACTTTATATTTACGATCATATCGAAGAGCGGAATGTTTATATGAATCGTTCTGTTGCGGAAATATTAGGCTATTCTGCCGCAGAAGTTCAGGAAATGGGAGCTAATTTATATCCTGTTATCTGTCATCCTGATGATCTAGATCGGGTTTATGAAGCTATTCAAAAGTGTCATACTCTCCAAGATAATGAGTTCATTCAAATAGAGTATCGTGTTAAAGATGCTCAAGGTCAATGGCGTTGGCTTTATAGTCGAGATACAGTATTTTCTCGAACTGCTGATGGTAGAGTTAAACAAACTTTAGGAACTTCCCACGATATCACTAATCGCAAAGAAGCAGAGTTAGAACTCAGGAAAAGTCGAGATTTCCGAGAAGCTATTTATAATGAATCTACCGATGCCATTTTTTTGGTTGATGTTCCTAATCCGTTAATTCTGGATTGCAATAGTCGCGCTGTAGAGATGTTTGAAGTTGCCAGTAAAGAAGGACTAATTGGTACTGATGGACAGAATTTACAAAAACAGCGATTTACCGATGATCAAGTAGTAATGATTCGGGAGGATGTAACTCATTTAGGTTTTTGGAGTCAAGAAGTAGAATACATTACTAAAAAAGGTCATAATTTTTGGGGCAATCTGGCAGTAAAACGCATTAATATAGCCGGCAAAACTGTTGATTTGGTGCGAGTTACCGATATCAGCAAGCGTAAGGAAGTAGAACTAGCCCTACTCAAGAGCGAAAAGCGATTCCAAGAAATTTCCGCATCTTCTCCCGGAGTGATTTATATTACTGTGAAACGGTTGGACGGCTCCTGGTATTATGAATATATGAGTTATGCCTTTGAGGATATTCATGAAATTACTGTTGAGCAGATCATGGTAAATCCTCACCTCTGCTTTGAGCAGTTTCATCCTGATGATTGCGTTGGCTATGAGGCAGCAGTGGCTTACAGTATCGAAACTATGTCTCCTTTTAACTATGAGTGGCGTATTATTACCCCTTCCGGAAAAGTTAAATGGATAAAAGCTAGGTCCCGACCAGAACTGCGAGAAAATGGAGACATTGTCTTTTATGGTATTGTATTAGATGTGAGCGAACGCAAACAAGTCGAAGAAGAATTGCAGCAAACAGAATCTAAACTCAGACTGGTAAATCAGGAATTGGAAAAGCTTGTAAATACTGATGGTTTGACGCAAATTGCTAATCGGCGCTGTTTTGATAATTGCCTACAAAAAGAATGGCAGCGACTCTACCGAGAACAGCGACCTATATCTTTACTATTATTTGATGTTGATTATTTCAAGCTCTATAACGATTCCTATGGTCATCAAATGGGGGATGAGTGTCTAATTAAAATTGCTCAAGGAGTGCAGCAGGTGGTGTACCGTTCAATGGATTTAGTAGCTCGTTATGGTGGGGAAGAATTTGTAGTGGTTTTACCTAATACTGATATTAAAGGAGCAATGGCGATCGCTCAACGGATTCATGCTGCAATTAAAGATTTAGCCATTCCTCACCAAACCTCGAAAGTAAGTGATATAGTAACAATTAGTCTTGGTATAACTAGTCAGATACCTGCTTCTGAATCATCAGTAGCTACCCTAATTGAACAAGCTGATCAAGCACTCTACCGCGCCAAACAACAAGGACGCAATCAGTCCGTGATGTTCTCTGTATAATTTGACTTAATATTATTTTTATAATGACTCAAAACATTCTCCTTCGCAATAATGTCAAAGTTGTTGGAAAAGGCACACAGCCCATGTTATTTGCTCATGGATTTGGGTGTGACCAAAATATTTGGCGTTTCATAACCCCAGCTTTTAAGAAAGACTACAAAATTATTTTATTCGACTATATAGGATCTGGGAAATCTGATCGTAGTGTCTATAGTCCCGAACGATACAGCAACCTTAATGGTTATGCCCAAGATATCATGGAAATCTGTGGAGCATTAGAATTGACAGACGTGATTTTTGTCGGGCATTCTGTCAGTAGTGTGATTGGTATGCTGACTTCAATCCAATCTCCTAGTCTTTTTAGTCACCTCATTCTTATTGGTCCTTCACCCTGCTACATTAACTACCCACCTGATTATATGGGAGGATTCGAGCGCCAAGACATTGAAGAACTGCTAGATATTATGGACAAAAATTACATAGGTTGGGCAAGCTTTCTAGCACCAATAGTGATGAAAAATGAAGAGCGTCCAGAGCTAACGGAAGAACTGCAAACCAGTTTCTGTTCAACTGATCCAGTTATTGCCAGTATCTTTGCTAAAACTACTTTTTACTCCGATAACCGCAGTGATTTACCCAAAGTGAAACTACCTTCACTGATTTTACAATGTGCTGATGATGCGATCGCACCAACGCAGGTTGGATATTATTTACACCATCACCTGTTTCAAAGTACACTAAAATTAATGAAAGCCACAGGACATTACCCACATCTGAGCCATCCCAGAGAAACTATTGATTTAATTAAAGAGTATCTGACAACTGACAACTGACTTCTTCTAAAACCATCCTTCCTGTTCGAGAGTTTCGATTAATTGTAAGCCGCGAGGATCTCCTACTCCTAGAAGTGAGGCTTTGGTGTCTGCTCTAACTCCTAAATCTTTGTCCTCAGCAAAAGCTTGAATTAATGCGTCTATGGCTGTGGCATAAACAACATTAGATGGTAGTTCTTTACAAAGCTGGCCGATTGTCCAAGCGGAGTTACTGCGTACACCAGCTATCGGATCTTGAACTAAGGCTTCGATCAGGGCAGGAATCGCGCCAACAATGGCTTCATAACCTACTGCTGTCATCTGTGCTAGGGCGCTGGCAGCCCAGAGACGGACGGCGGGGATATCGGTTCTGAGGGCATCTGTGAGGGGTGCTAAGGAACGGCGATCGCGGCAATTACCCAAAGCCCACACGACACCTTTGCGAACATAACCATTAAAATCGCGGTTAAGTTGCATAATTAATGGTTCTACGGCTGCCTGGGAGGGGTTGCGACCGATACCATAAGCGGCACTGACTCGCACTAAGGGACAATTATCTGTGAGCAAATGGATCAGATGGGGTGTTGCCCGTTCATCTTGAATATCACAAAAAGCACGCGCTGCTAACATCCGTTGTTGGGGCTGGGGATTTTCTAGGAGTACCAGCATTAATTCCGGATCAGGTTTTGCCACTTCTGACTCAGCAGTAAGTGGTTCTATTTGGTCTAGGGGGCTTTCTAGCTCCGCGTCGGTATCGAGTAGGCTTAGTTCGTATTCGTCGTACATAATTATAATTGTTCCACTTTAACCCCTGTTCCCTGACTAAAGTGATTTTATCATCCAAAGGGATTGTTCTTGATAACCGAGTTGATGATAAAGATTTAATGCGGATGTGTTGGATAAAAATACTTGTAGTCCAATTTGGCGAGCGCCTTGTTGTTTAGCCCAATTTTCTAAGTATTGCATTAAGGCTTTGCCTATGCCCTGTCGGCGATATGCACAGGATACATACAGGAGGAAGATATGGGGATGGCGATCGCCACTTACCTGATCTATAGCATTCCCCACCCATAAACAAGCTACCGGAATGGGTGATTTCATTTGATTTCCTTTTCCCTGGTCTTCATATACCCACCAAATAGGAGTATCACGGGAAAAATATTGCTCAACTGTATGGGCTAAGTGGGAAAAGTTTTGATCAGGGAATTGTTCTTGGTAAGTCCGCTGCATGAACTTGACCAAGAGAGCTTTATCTAGAGTTGAACCTTGACCAATAGAATAGCCTGACAGTAAATTCAAAATAGACTTATTCCCCAACTACTTAAGGCTTGCATAAAAGAAAGCAAAAACGAACTCTTCCTTCTTCCTTCTTCCTTCGTGTCCTTCGTGCCTTCGTGGTTCATTAACTCCTGACTCTGTGACTCAGTGACTAAACTTATTCCCTAATTACTTAATTATCATCCCCATGGGAGCAGGGGCTGCCATATCGGAGGGTAAAAAAATACGAGCGCTGACGGCTACTAAAGCCAGGGTAAATATCAACAGTGCCAGGAAAGGGGCGATATATTGACGAAAAATAGCCATATTGTTAATTATGAATAAATAGCAACAACATTGATTCTAGCGAACTGTTTCAATATTATTGCTGATCTTGGTCTAACTCATTTAAAACTTTTTCACAGTACCAATTTTCTGGCATTCCCGGAACGTTTTGTTTAGCTTGCTCAATTAGTCTTTCAGCCGCAGCAACGTCTCCAGATAATCTAGCGATTAATCGGTTTTTTAGGTAGTTGCCAGTTACTTCTTCGTCTACTTGGTTGGGTATACTGGGTTTGAGTGCCTGAAGAGGTTCACGGCGCAGTTGCCAAAATAGGACGTAATAAAGTGTACCAAAAATTAGAATCAGGCTAATTGTTCCCAGGAGTGTGAGGAAATTAAAAGCCAGATTTTGCAGAACTAACTGTGAAAGTACATAGCCAAGTAATAGACCTGTGACTATCAGAACAAATGTACCGACAAGAATAACTACTTGCGTTCCCATATATCTTCTTCTTCTTCTAGTCCTGGTCTGGTAGCTGCCAATGCTTTGGGATTCCAGGGAGCAAACAATGGTAACAGGAGAAGTCCTGGTACAGCAGCAAAAATACTAATGATGAAAAATAACGGCCAACCGGTACTTTTTGCTAAAGAACCTGCTGGCGCAACTAGAATATCACGACTTACGGCCATAAAACTAGAAAGTAAAGCATACTGAGTGGCGGAATAACGCTGATTACACATATTCATCAAAAAGGCAACGAAGGCGGCTGTTCCTAAACCAGCACAAAAGTTTTCTATATTAATTGTCAGTACGAGAACTTGATAATTTTTACCAACTTGTGCCAGAACAAGATAAGCTAGATTGCTGACTGCTTGTAAAGCACCAAATACCCAAAGTGAACGATTCAGTCCAATTTTACTCAAAATTGCGCCACCTGCCAATGTGCCAACTATTGTGGCTATTAGTCCCATTCCGCCTTGAAGTGCGCCAATATCAGTTTGTGTAAAGCCGGTTTGCAGTAAAAACGGCGTGGACATATTGTTAACAAAGGAATCACCGAGTTTATAGAGGACTATAAACAACAGGGTGAGTATGGCGTGAAATACTCCTTGACGTTGGATAAATTCCCTAAAGGGTAAGATTACGGCTGCCCTTAAGGAGTCTGGTGGACTGATTTCTTTTGGTTCTGGTGCAAAGAGGGTGGCAATAATACCGATGCCCATGCCGAGTGATAATAATAAATATACTGATGACCAAGCTATTCTATCGGCGAGAATCAGGGCTAATGAACCTGTGAGTAGTAAGGCGATACGATAACCTAGGACAAATACTGCTGCACCTGCGCCCATTTCTAGTGGGTCGAGAACGTCCGTCCGGTAAGCATCAGCGGCGATGTCTTGGGTGGCACTGAGGAAGGCAATAACTACGGCGTTGATGGCTAGGAATTGCAGGGCTTGTTTGGGTTGCTGTAAGGCCATGCAGGCGATCGCTATTAGCAACCCAATTTGCAGGGTAATTAACCAACCCCGTCGTCTGCCTAAAAATGGCAAGGTAAACCAGTCTAACAGCGGCGACCACAGAAATTTTAAGGAATATGGCACACCTACCAGGCTAAATAAGCCAATGGCGGTTAAATCTACTTTTTCAACCGTCATCCACGCTTGTAAGGTCTTGCTGGTTAAAAATAGGGGCAATCCTGATGAAAAACCGAGTAAGATCAAAGCCGCCATTTTCTGGCTACCGAAAACTTGCAGTAGGGATTTGACTGGATTCATTTTTTCTGATTACAAAATCAGGATTTTACTTTGTTTGTGGTTAGTTCAATTAAGTTTTCAATTTTCTTAATATTCTGATCTCCAGCTAAGTAGCCTATACCTCGATGTAAGTGTAAACGAAATTGGGTAATTAAGGTTTCTCTATCTGTATCGAAGCCGTCGTTGTAGCATCTTTGTTTGAGGGCTAAAAGCAAAATATCGGATATTTCACCCCCAAAAACCCGCCATGTCATCTCTACGTTGCTATCTTGGGGGATAGGTACGGGTGAAGGTGCTGCGGGTTCTGCGAGGGAACGACAAAACGCCCACCTGCATAGGATGTTCCATTGGTCTATTTTGGTGCTGCGTTTGAGTTTAAGTAGTTGTTCTTTGGCTGTTTGGGAGAGTTTGATTCTTTCTATTGGTGATTCCATAATTTTGGTGATTGGTGATTTTTAATGAGGTTTAGATCCCCGACTTCTTAAAGAAGTCGGGGATCTGGAATTCTGGAATTGGATTTTGCACAAGATTACGAACTACACGATTTAAAAAACTGAGATAATCATCTATTTCTTCATAACTATCTAATTCTTGTTCCTCTTCCGCTGTGAGTTGAGATTCTTGTTGTTGTGAGAGTAATGTTTCAATGCGATTCTGGACAATACTAGAAGCCCGAAAGATAGGTGTTCCTTCTTGTAATTCCATTTTGATAGCACCTTCTAAGGGTAAGGTAGCAGGTAGATTATGTAAGGTTGGGAGTAAGGGAGTTGTCATATTTAACTCTAGGAAAGACTAAATAATATTTTACCAAAAATAACCAGGTTTTATTGTGGTTTCTCTTTTATTGGAATTATATTCGAGGAGGTATTCGCGGGCTATGGCTTCGGTTTCTTGCAGATTTTGATATTCTTTTTTGCCAATTTCGGTGTCCGTGGAAAGGAGGATAACTTGATGGCTGGCTGAGGGAAAATACCTCTCTACTAGGTTATTACGGTGGGAGGAGTCTAGTCTTCCTAATGGGGTGTCTATGGCGACTGGTAAGCGTCTTCCTGATACTTTCGCTAGTCCCCACAAAAATGCGATCGCTAATAGTTGTTTTTCACCAGCAGAAAGCCGATGTTTGGGTACTTGTTTTCCGTTTAAATCATATAAGGATAAGCCAAAGGTTTTAGCATCAATAGCAATGCGATGTACTAGGTCTGATTTGTGTAATAAATACAAGAAACAGTTTTTTACTTCTTCTTCTAATTTATTCAGTTTTCTCAGAGTTAATCTTTCTCGAAATAGTTTTAATGTTTGTTGAACTTTTAACGCCGAATCAATAATGTGTTCACTATTTTGATATTTAAGATTTTCTACGGCATATTCATTTAATTCTTGTCTCAATTTTTTAGTTTCTGTGTCTAATTCTATCAGTTTCTGATTCATTATGTCTGACTGAGATTGAATTTTATTAACTTCAGTTTGTGCCTGTTTTACTGCTTTTTGCAATTTTGTATATTCTTCCGGTGCAGCCGCAGTTTGTACTTGTCTTTCTAAAGTGAGGATTTCTTCTTCATAATTAGTTAATTCATCTAATTGTTTTTTGGCAATATTTTGGGAAATTTGCAACCGATAGGTGATATTGTCAACTAAACTTAAACTTTCTTCATCTCCATTTAACCAATTATTTTCTGTTGATAAATTATTGGTATATAAGTTATTGATATCTTCAGCTAAAAAAGATTGAATATTAGTAACTTTATTAGTTTCTAGATTTAATTGTTGTAGCCAATTTAGTAATCTTTCATCTCTAGCAATTAAAACATCTTTAGCTAATTGAATTTGTTGAGTTTTCAGTTCTTGTTCTCCCTGTCTTTGGACTTGAGATAATAAAGGACTAATTAACGCCAAAGGTAAAACATCAGCGGCTAGTTCACATAAGGATTCACGGACATTATTAGCAACTTTAATTTTCTCTTCTTTTTGGTTTTCTAATTGGCTACGTTCAGCAGCAATTTTACCACCTTCATTTACAAATCTGTCAAAAGCTTCTTGATGAATTTTTTCTAATTCTGTAACTTCAAGATTGAGGGCTTTGAGTTTTTCTTGCTTATTTTCGTATTCTTGCTGTTTCTCATTAATTCGGGTTTCAATTCCTTCTAATTTAGCTAGATCTTTGTTATCTGCAAATTCTCGTTTTTTGCGATTTACTAAAATCTCTAAGTCAATTGCTAATTTATCTGCTAATTCTAAACCCAAAAGTCCGTTAATAGCATCAACGACTATTGGTGGTGGTATTTCCTGTTCTGCAAGTTCTTTAACTTGTTCACCGTCAAAGAGAAATAAATTAGAAATACCTAAAGGTAAGATATTTTCTATATATTCATCCCAGATATTTACTAATGAATCAATTGGCCAAGTTTCATCATCTCCTAATATTCCTAAATGGTCTTTACCATCTTTGGGATTTTTTTCCCAAGTCCGCACTACCCGATATCTAATCGGTTTATCGTCTTCGATATGTTCAAAAACTAATTCAATGCGAGTTTTTTCTGTGGGGGTAGCTTTACTATTTACACATTGATTTAAAAAATCTGTATAACTCAGATTTCCCCGTGTTGAACATTGGGCGCGTTGTCCATATAAAGCCAGGCGAATGGCATCCATAAGGGTGGTTTTTCCGCCGCCATTCATTCCCCCTAAAAGGATAATTGGCCGGGCGTTATCTTCATCAATTTGCGGGTTGAGGTTGATGATTTGTTTTCCAGCATAAGGACCGAAGTTTTGCAGGACTAATTCTAGGAAGATCATGGGTTTTTGGTTTGGGTATTCTAGTTTTTTTTAAACGAACCACTCCAGGCACAGAGAACACGGAGAAAGAGAGAAAGGAGATATTTATCTCGTTCCCTGTCTCTGACAGGGAATGCTGTCAAGAGGCTCTGCCTCGGTTATAATTAGTTGAGGTAGAACCTCAAGGTTGGCGTTCCTAGCTAGAGGACAGGAATGAGGAATATAGATTAAATGAACCACGAAGGAGCGAAGAACACGAAGGAAGAAGGAAGAAGATAATTAATCTTTTAGTGGGAAGGGAGTATTTTATTCATCTGGGTTCTTCTGTGCATATTTGAAGTTAGCCCATGTTTGTGGTTTAGCTTCTTGTTTTTCGGCGGTATCTCCTAAACTTAATTGTTTGAATTTTTCCCGAATTGTGGCAACATCACCTTCTAATGCTGCTTGTCTTAAATCCCGCTTTAAATGGGCATTTTCAATAGCTTTTTCTGGTGAACGGGAACTTGTATCAAAGCATTTTTCTAGGCTTTCGTAGATACCCACACGACGAGTTTTTTTCTTAAATTGCCTTTCTGTATCTAATAGTCTGGCCATTAATTCTAAGTGCATTCCGTCACCGTCACAGATTTCTTCTAATACTCCCCATTCATCACTTCCAAGTATGCTATGGTCAGCACCAGGACGGGGATCTTTAAATACTTCTCCTGTGACTTCTTCATATATGCGGGGGACACTATCATCAAATTCGTGTTTTTCTTCTAACCAGATTCGGCGAATTTCACTCAATTCCGCTTGAGAAATAAGGGTAAGATCACGCATATTTTCAGGCGCATTTCGACGCATTTCTGTTTGCGCTGTTAATAATTTTCTTAACCAATATTCTCGCCAATATTTTGTATAAGGACCATGTATAGGTTCGACAGATGTTTCACCATTTAAATTACGTTCAAATAATTGAACTTCTCCCCGTAAACGCCGAAAATCTCTTTTTTCGCGGTCACGGTCTACATCTAATTCAGCACGAAAATCAACTAATGGTTGTAACCATTCTTTTTCTTCATCATTTTGAATCATTGCTTGCATAGATTTATCACTATTAACTAATGTGCAAACCCAGCAACCAAAGCGAGAACTACCACAACTAGGAGTAGAAGTATCAACAACTAAAGGACATTCATTATCTGCTGTTGCACCTCTATACATAGAAAATAAATCTTTATTGCTATATCCCCAAGGATTTGAAAATTGCATTAAATATAGCCAAACTTCATCAGTTCGCCAATCTTCAATAGGTGTGTAAAGGAGAGAATTGATTAAATTAGGATGAGGACAAAGCCTTTCTCTAACTCGACCTGCTTCACGTTTAATCATTATCAAACCGCGAGTTATGCTTTCGGTTTTACGAGTTCCTAAAATAACAATTGTTTCACCATTAGCTCTCACAACATCTCGAATAAAAAGATTAGAAGGCTCAATTTTTAGCCGTCCGGTACACCAGCGGAATTTATTACGCGGCGCTGGGTAGCCTTTACCAATTAAACCAGCCCAGTATGTTTGTTTAGTTTCTGGTTGCAACAAATGGGGTTGTATTGGCATTTTTTGCTCTTGAGCAGCTACTTCCATTTGTTTTAATGAGCTTTTTACCCAAGCAGAAACATAGGGATTTTCTACCCCTGTATCTGTCGTAATTACATGAATGGGTTTAGTTCTTTTTTCTAGTGGAAGTCCAGAAATTGCATTCCAAATAAGCTGTAAAGTAGCAGTGCTGTCTTTTCCACCTGAATAGCCTACTACCCAAGGTATCTGGTCTAAACAATACAATTCTTGAATTTCTGTAGACAGAGCTTGGATATACTCCACTAACTCTGGTACAGTACGATTCGGCTGATTTTTATTTTCTGGTTGTTGTGCTGTAGTCATTTTTCCCTACCTACGTATATATGGACTGAAACTCAATACTTCCCTTCGGAGGAAATCATTTAGTATATAAAAAAACCTGGCTATGAGTGCAAAATATTTTTAAAAATTGCATCCTTAGTATCCATTCTTTTGGACAATAAAGCAAGAGTTATTCACTAAGTTTTCAAAAATCAATATGAATGATAGTACAAACACACTAAATAATCAACTCGCTAACGAGTATCTAGAACGGGAAAATAAGGATAAACAGGTATTAGCTTTACTGCTAGATAGGTTTTTAGAGAAGAAAGATCAAATTCTTGTCCAAAAAACTGAAATGGGCGGTACTGAGGCTTATGTAGGTTCTGTGACATTGGAATGGTTCGCGGGACGGGTACATTTTGCGTCTGGTTTACCCCTACTGCAAAAAAAGTACAACCCAGAGACAGCAAATATTGAAATTGACGCTGACAGTATTGATGAAATTCAACAACGCCCTATTGACTGGTCACGTCAAGCCCCGTTAGTACAGTATTTAGCAGCAAGAAAAAATCATAAATTTCCGGCTGTGTTGGTAGTAATTAATCAACCTTGGGTAGATAACCCCAAAGCAGCGGAGTGGGATAGTCAAGGACGGGCTAAAAAAGCGACTACTGATTTTATACCTTTAGATAAAGATGGTAAAGTTGGTTTACTGAATATTTCTGAAGAAAATGTGACAATTTATGCTTTAGATGGTCAGCATAGATTAATGGGTGTACAGGGTTTAATGGAGTTAATTAAATCTGGTAAACTCCAACGTTATAAAAAGGATAAAACTGCTGATGAAAGTTTTATTACTCTATCTGATTTAATTGATAAATATCAAGTAGAACCTGCTTATTTACAAAATTTACGTCAAGAGAAAATTGGGATTGAATTTATTTGTGCGGTCAATACTGGAGAAACCCATACAGAAGCAAAACGACGGGTAAGATCAATTTTTGTTCATGTAAATTTAATGGCTGCACCTTTAACTAAAGGTCAGTTAGCCCAATTAAATGAAGATGATGGTTTTGCTATTGTAGCGCGAAAAATTGCAGTTACACATCCACTTTTAGAACAAAAACCCAATCGAAATCCGCGTGTTAACTGGAATAGTGCCACAGTAGCCGCTAATTCTACAGTTTTAACCACGTTGCAAGCCTTACAAGATATGTCCGAAAGGTATTTGGGGCAAAAGTTCCCCCACTGGAAACCTTTGGAAAAAGGGTTAATTCCCATGCGTCCAGAAAATGAAGAAATTCAGGAAGGAATTGCAGATTTTAGACTACTTTTTGATAATTTAGCTAATCTTCCCAGTTATAAAATATTGGAACACGAAGATACAACTGTTTTGCGTCGCTTCCATTTTGAGAAAGACGGAGGTGAGGGAAATATGTTATTTCGTCCAGTTTCTCAAGTTGCTTTAGCGCAAGCTTTGGGAACTTTGGTATTTAAAAAAGGTTTTGCTTTGACGGATATTTTTAAGCAGTTGGAGAAATTTGACCGTCAAGGGGGTTTTAGTGGTATGGAATATCCTCAATCTTTATGGTATGGGGTTCTGTATGACCCCAATAAGAAGCGGGTACAGGTAGTAGGAAAAGATTTAGCTGTGAAATTGTTAATTTACATTTTGGGGGGAATGAATGAAAAAACAGAAGTTACTGCTTTACGTAAGGCTTTAGCTAATGCTAGGACTATGGAAGAACAAACTATAGGTTTTGATGGAAAGTTAGTAAAACCGCAAGATGTAGGACTTCCAGTTATTTTATAATTATGGTTGAAATATATTATAACGATGCCATTGCAAAGCCTCAATATCTGGAAAGTATTTTTCTACTTTAGGTAAAACCAGTATTTCTCCATGAAATTCTGTCATTGTTTTAGCATGGGGAGATACTTCTTTTAATTCTTGACTAACGATAATTTTGTATTTATCATCAACAGCAAACCAACCTCTATCAAAAGCCCAATGATGATTTTTACAAAGTGCTATTCCATTGTGTATTCTGCTGTCATAAAAAGTAGAAAATGGCTTTATATGTGCGCCGTCAACAATATTTTGATTGCCAGTTTTAGTAACTTTTAACCCACAAAAAGCACATTGACAATTATATACAGAAACAACAGCTTTTCTAAAGAAAGCATTTCTAATTAGGGTTTTTTTTAAACTCCATTTAGGGTTGTTGGGTAAGTTTTCAGTATTATCTAGTTTTTCTACTTCTGGATAATCTTGAAATGTTTGATTAATTTGTAAAAATTCTTCAATTTCATTTTCATTATCCGAGAAAAAAGCAGCTACAAGAGCATCAATTAATTCTTTTCGAGAAGATTCATCTTGTAAATAGTTAAATAATTCACTGTCCAAATATGCGTATTCAACAGCCTGTTTTAATTTGTTAGTTGTTTTTGGTTGTAAATTATTAAAACCTGCTTTAATTTGTACGTGCCAAAATCCTTCATTTTGCAGATGAAAAAATGGATAATGTAACCCACCTTGATAAGATTGTGAGCCAATAACATCCCAATATTTATTAAAAGCTTGAATTAATTCATCTGAAACAAAAATTTGATTATTGGTAATAACTTCTCTCATAATCAAATCAATTACGGTTAAAAGTAATATCGGTTTATATTGAGCATTACCACGTTTTCGGCTATTACTTACTTTCAGCTTAGAGAACTTTTCACAATAGAAACGAAGATTATTCATGTTTGATAACTTTGTAAAGAATGGAAATAAAATAGGTTATTTCAAAAATCTAGTTAAATTAAAGTCTTCTTCTATATTATTTTCTTGATAATCTATTGCTTTTCTTAAAATTAATAGAAATTGTATTTCATAATCAACAACCCCACGCAATTCAGTTTGTAAAATTTCTAGTCCCCCATTAGCATACTCTTCAAATATTTGAGTCCGTTTATCTTCATATTCATCTTCTCTAGAAGCAAGTGTTTGGATATCATTTGTCTCAACCATTCCTAATAATTTTATAATTTTGTCATACCCTAGTGAAGCAAAATTTTCTTGGGGAATTGGAGAAGGCTCTCTTTTTGTAGTATCTCCTAGAGGAACACTTTTTTTATACTTTATTCCTAATGCTGCTGCAAATACCATCACCTCTACATAAGTCTGGAAAGGTCCCGGTGTTTCTTTAGACGTTAGTAACGATTTTACCAACTCAGCCTTATCTTGAGCAATTTTGATTCTATTTGCCGCCATAATTATAAAATATACATTTTCAACATCATAAACTAAACCTAACTTACTAATACCACATACTCTCGCTCCTCTGTGCGCCTCTGCGTGAAAAAAACGTCACTTTCTTGATAAATCAACTAAAAATTCCCAACAACCAACGATTAACTTCACCATCATCTTGAGTTAAACTGCGGTGAATAGCTTCCTTAACAGTAGCTAATTGCAAACCTGGTAACACCTTTGATTCCTCAATTCTCCTACTACCACCATCAGATATTTCAAAAGCAATAATATCATCATTATTAGCATCCATTACCCAGTATTCCTTTACCCCTAAACGTTCATAAAGTAACCGTTTAAAACCCAAATCATCATTAATAGAAGAAGCAGCAATTTCTACAACTAAAGTTGGTGCTGCTAACTCATTAATATTTACAGGAGAATTATTCAAAGGGGGAAATTTCACCTTATCCCCAATATAAAAGGCCAAATCAGGTTGACATTCACTTTCGCTGGTTCTGCGAAAACTGGTATTTACCCAACCTTTAATCTTAATGTTTTTCAATGTTGCATACAGATTAACAACGTTTGCAACAACATTATTATTGTTTCCATGAATTGAACCAACTGGTGACATTTCAACCCTCATGTAATTTTCATAGTAATAAAATCTTCCCTGTTGATAATCAGGATGATCAACAAATTCCATAAACTCATCCCAACTGACATTTACCCAGGTATCTGTAACGATATTTAGTAAATTAGCAATAACCATGAAACTTACCTCTGTTTTTCTACTTCAATAATTTCCGTATATTCAAAACCATTCAAACTCTGTCTAACCAAAGAATATCTTTCCCTCCCCAACTCAATAAAATCCTGTTCACAATTAGGCTTAGAAGAATAATAAACTAACACATATTCCCTGCCAATTTTATCAGCAATTTCCTCCTCAACTTCCACCCTCCATTGAGTTTTAGTTACTAACACAATTAACTGATTTGCTAACTTAGGAATAGTTCTGGCAATGTGACGACGAGAATTAGCATCTAAACTCCCAAAAGGAGAATCCATAACAATAGGAAAAGTGCTACTATCAGGAACCATCATCATTTTTCGATTTTCACTCCAGTCACGCACCTTATCAATAATACTAGAGATAAAAGATAAACTGAGAATTTGATTTTCTCCCGTCGAAGCTGCAACTTGTGCTTCAATTCCTGTCGTATTTTCCACCAAACTTAATTCATACTTTTCGCTAATTTTGGGAACATAAGGAGTAAAAGAAATAGCCGAGAAAATTTCCTGCACTCGTTGTTCCAATTGCAGACGAAATTGATTTTCTTGACGGTTTTTAACTTCCGATAACCGTTCAATTGCATCTTGAGTAGCATTAATCCGACGTTGTGCTAAAGATTGTTTTTCCTCATTCTGTTTTTGTTTAGAAATCTGTTTTATCAAAGCATCAATATCTGTTTTTAGGTGAGAAACTTCCTGTTGATTTGCACCCTGTTCTCGATTTAATTCATCAATTTTAGCTTCAATTTCATCCAGGCGTTTTTGTAAACTACTAATTTCCTCATTCGGATCTTTTCGTAATTGTTCTTGAATACCATCTAATTCAGATTCAACTTGTGCTAAATTTTCCCTTAACTGTTGAATTCGGGCTTGTTCTCTATCTGCTTCTTCCCAAAAAGAATCAGCTTGTTTATCAATTTCATCAACTTGTGCGCTCATTCTAATTGCGGTTTCTTCCACAGTCGAAGAACCTGCTTTTCTCATGAGATTTTTGACATGAAAATGAGTATGTGTTCCTTCTCTTAAATCCGCACCACAAATACATCTTCCAGCAGTGAGTAAATCATTGACAAATTCCCGCGAAATTCCCGCAGTTAATTCACCCCGTTGTTTTAAATCTGTAAATATTTCCCGAAACTTAGTAGTAGTTTCTGACAACAGCACTGTATAACCCCGTGCGGAAATAACTTTTTTTAAATTCTCCCGTGTTTTCTTCAATTCGTCCCGTAAATTATCCTTTTGAGATTCTAAACTTTGCTTTCTTTCCTGTAATTCCTTAACAGCACTCAATTCTCTTAACTTATTACTAACTTCTTTTTTAAAAGTTTGATGATTTTCCAACTCTTGATTTATTTCCGTTTGACGTTTATGGATATTTTCAATTTCCAGTTCTTGCTTTTCTTGCTGATTCAATAACTGTTTAGTTTCCGCGTCACCAATATGTTTTAAATCAGTTTCTAAAGTTTTTTTAGCATCTTTCAGGTGTTTGATAGAAAGTTCAATGACTTCCACACCCAAAAAAGTTCTAATTGCTGCTGCAATTTCCGCTTTATTATTAGAACGAACAATTTCTTCAATCCGTTCACCGTCAAAGAAAAAATATTGATGTAAACTTGCTGGTAAAATCTGAGTAATGATTTCCTCGGCTTGCTGAAGAGGAAAATACCATTTTCCGTCATCTCCAGCAACTTGAATTTTTAAATTAGTTTTCCCAGCTTCAATAAAATCACTTTCATTTTTATAAACCCGACAACCACGAGTAGCACGATAACGATTACTTTCATGTTCCCAACCAACTTCTACCCAACATTCCACAGGTTGACTAGGTTGAGATTCCGCAATTGCGCGTTTATTTACTAACTGTTCAGTTGACGCAAAAGCCGCACTAAATTTTTCATATAAAACCCAAGTAAACGCATTCAAAATACTAGTTTTACCAGCACCATTACTACCATAAATCATCGTAGTATTTCTAACATCTCCACCAGCCAAAGTTATTTCGGGAGTTTTCCCATAAAAGGAACGAAAATTACATAATTTAATAGAAGTTAGCTTCATTGCACCGCTTCCTTCACAATAGTGAGAATATCATCATTAATATGACCTTTGCTTTTTCTATCTAATCTGCTTTTTTCTAATTTACATACCTTCTCAATAATTTGCTTTACCTCTGGAGGTGCGTTAGTAATTGGTTCTTGAATATCTTCAATGTTTGATTCTGGTATCATTTTAAAACAGCAATAGATTTATTTTCTATTTTAACCAGTTCTGATACTATTTTTATCTATCTGCACTCATCCCATTCCACTTGATATAATCGGTTACATAACCAGCCTTTGGTTCATTACAAATTTTAACGCAGTCGGAAGCCAGCCAGAAGCCAGGGAATAAATTCCCTGTCTAATAGCTCAAGTCGGTTAAAACCGACTATTATGGCGGTACGCACTTAGATGAGATAGATAATTGACTGGAAAATCCATACACTAAAATACTTTCAAGTCTGTTCCCTGCTATATCAAATTCCAGTTAAAATGAAAATCGTACCCTAGCTTTAGGAAAACTAACCATGACAGTTACTATTGCTAAATGGAGTTTAGACGACTATCATCGCATGATTGAAATTGGCCTTTTAGCTGGTCGTCAAGTTGAACTACTAAATGGAGAAGTTATCAATATGGCACCGGAAGGACCAGAACACGCGCAAATTAATACTGACTCTGCTGAATATTTGCGGAAATTACTCGGTTCAAAAGCACTGGTAAGAGATGCAAAACCGATTACAATACCTAATAGCAATTCAGAACCAGAACCAGATTTAGCAATAGTTGAACCACTGCGGGCTATTTATCGCAGTCATCATCCTTATCCTGAAAATATATTTTGGTTAATCGAATATTCTAAAACTACCCTAAGTAAAGATTTAGAGATAAAACGCAAAACATACTCAGCAGCATTAATTAATGAGTATTGGGTAGTAGACTTAAAAAATCAACAATTAAAAGTGTTTAGAGAACCAATAAATGGTAATTATGCTATAGAATTGACCTTTACTTACGGTGAAATATCTCCTTTAGCATTTCCAGAAATTAAAATTTCTGTTCAACTGTTACTACACGGATTTTAACAACTGGAGTTTAGACTAAATTTGAAGGCTTTCAGAATCATTAAATTTTGAATTTAAATTTTTGAATTTAAATTGTTTTGGGGGTTGACTTGCGCCGCTAGGCGTGATATTCTGATAATGGGAACTTTTACCTTCATAAAAATTTTATTTCTACTCGATTATACTAATATAGCACATCGCCGGCGATGTTGCAAGCCAACCTCGAAAAAAAAATTTCGCGCCAGATATAAAAGAAATTGTGTAAAATTGGATATTATGATCAAGCTAGATAATGGATTTTCAACTCCAAGCACCCTTTGTCCCTACCGGTGATCAACCACAAGCGATCGCTCAACTTTCTGATAGTATTCAAAAAGGAAATCATTATCAAACATTACTCGGTGCGACAGGAACGGGTAAGACGTTTTCCATAGCCGCCGTCATTGAAAAAGTCGGTAGGCCTACCCTAGTATTAGCACATAATAAGACATTAGCCGCCCAGTTATGTAACGAACTGCGGGAGTTTTTTCCTCATAATGCAGTTGAGTATTTTGTCAGTTATTACGATTACTATCAACCGGAAGCATACCTTCCCGTTACTGATACTTATATAGAAAAAACATCAGCAATTAATGAAGAAATAGATATGTTGCGACATTCCGCTACCCGTTCCTTATTTGAACGCAAGGATGTGATTGTTGTGGCTTCCATTAGTTGTATTTACGGTTTAGGAATGCCGGCGGAATACCTGAAAGCCGCAATTCGGTTACAATTAGGAATGGAAGTTGATCCCCGTCAAGTTTTAAGGGATTTAACAGCAGTTCAATATACTCGTAATGACATCGAAATGGGGAGGGGAAAATTTCGGGTTCGTGGTGATGTTTTAGAAATTTCCCCTGCTTATGAAGATAGAATTATTCGCGTGGAATTTTTCGGTGATGAAATTGATGCAATTAGATATGTTGATCCTGTTTCTGGGGAAATTCTCCACAGTTTAGAAGCGGTTAATATCTATCCTGCGCGTCACTTTGTCACCCCCAAAGAAAGAGTAGAAATTGCTTGTGCAGATATCGCTGATGAATTAAAACAGCAACAATTAACATTAGAATCAATGGGTAAATTAGTCGAAGCGCAACGCATAGATCAACGCACCCGTTATGATTTAGAAATGTTACGAGAAGTGGGATATTGTAACGGCGTAGAAAATTACTCCCGTCATTTAGCAGGTAGACAAGCGGGAGAACCACCAGAATGTTTAATTGATTATTTTTCTAAAGATTGGTTATTAGTGATAGATGAATCTCATGTTACTGTTCCCCAAATTCGAGGAATGTATAACGGTGATCAAGCTAGGAAAAAAGTATTAATTGATCATGGTTTTCGGCTTCCTAGTGCGGCGGATAATCGTCCTTTACAAGCGGAAGAATTTTGGCAAAAAGTTAATCAATGTATTTTTGTTTCTGCGACTCCAGGAAATTGGGAATTAGAAATTTCTGAAGATAATATTATTGAACAGGTAATTCGACCAACGGGAGTAATTGATCCAGAAATATTTGTGCGTCCCACTGAGGGACAAATTGATGATTTATTAGGAGAAATAAAAGATCGAGTTGACCTTCAGGAAAGAACTTTAGTTACCACATTAACTAAACGCATGGCGGAGGATTTAACTGAATATTTAGCAGAGAGGGGAATTAAAATCAGATATTTGCATTCAGAGATTAATTCCATTCAACGCATTGAGATATTACAAGATTTGCGAAATGGGGTTTTTGATGTGTTAGTCGGTGTCAATTTACTGCGGGAAGGTTTAGATTTACCCGAAGTTTCTTTAGTAGCGATTATGGACGCAGATAAAGAAGGTTTCTTGCGGACTGAACGTTCTCTAATTCAAACTATCGGTCGGGCTGCGCGTCATATTAGAGGAAAAGCAATTTTATATGCTGACAAATTAACAGGTAGTATGATTAAAGCCATTGATGAGACTGACAGAAGAAGAGGAATTCAAACAGCTTATAATAAACTGCATGGAATTACACCCCAACCGATTGTTAAAAAGTCTACTAATTCGATTTTATCATTTTTAGATGCTTCTCGGCGGTTAAATGCAACTGATTTAAAAATGGTTGATGAACATTTAGATGAAATATCATTAGAAGACATTCCAGAGTTAATTATGCTGTTAGAAAAACAAATGAAGGAAGCAGCGAAGAAGATGGAATTTGAAGAGGCTGGAAAATTGCGCGATCGCATCAAGCATTTAAGAGATAAAATGTTGGGAAGATCATAAATAATCTCATCTATGGAATTTGAAGAATCCACAAAATGGGAAAATTGCATTAAACATCTATTAATCAAAAATTAACATCCTATAAATCACTGAATCCTGGACATCCTGATCTGCTATCAGATAATTAAAAAAAGGTGCAAAGATGACAGCAACAACAGCGAACTATGATCGAACATGGAAAGAAGCAATAGGACAATATTTTGAACCATTCCTACAATTCTTTTATCCAAAAATACACGCAACAATTGATTGGAGTAAAACACCATTATCATTAGATAAAGAACTGGAACAAATTACAGCATCTAGTCAAACTAAAAAACGTTATGCTGATAAATTGTTTCAAATATGGTTATTAAATAATGAAGTCTTGTGGATATTGATCCATATAGAAGTGCAAAGTCAATATGATCAAGAATTTCCCAAAAGAATGTTCATTTATAATTATCGGTCATTTGATTTATTTCATAACCCAGTAATCAGTTTAGCTATATTAGGGGATGGAGATAAAAAATGGCGACCTAATAGTTATGAATACGGTTTAGATGATAGTAAAGTGAGGATTGACTTTAATAGTATAAAATTGCTAGACTATCAATGGGAGGACTTGGTTAAAAGTGACAATCTATTTGCTATAATAGTAATGGCACATCTGAAAACTAAAGCCACTACTAAAGATTTAGCTCAAAGAGAACAATGGAAATGGCACTTAGTTAGACCATTATATCAAAGAGGCTTAACTAAATTTGATATTATTAATTTAGTCAAGTTTATTGATAAAATGATGAGGTTACCAGCACCATTACAAACAGAGTTTCAAAATAAATTAGAACGATATGAAAAGGAGTTAAATATGCCTTTCCTAAGCACTATTGAAGAACTTGCTCAAGAAAAAGGTAAGGAGATTGGTAAGGAGATTGGTAAGGAGATTGGTGCTAAAAAAACCCGTCAACAGGATATTATTAAAATTCTATCTAATAGATTTGATAGTGTTCCAGACTTGATTAGTCTATCAGTCAAGCAAATTGATAATATGTCTATACTGGAAAATTTACTTTTACGCAGTATTAGTGTAGATTCATTGGCGGAATTTAAAATGTTAATTGATGCAGTATTACTGGAAAATTAATCATATCCTGGATTTTTTCTCACCAGGAAGTGATGCCAATTTAATGTGAAGCTGCATAAAATCATAATATTTATGAGTTGAAAGCCTGATAAATTCAACCATCGTTTTTTGCATCTTCATAAAAAAATGGTCTTATACTAAACGCGGTTAAAATATAGACTTTTAGAGGATTATAAAAAAGATGTGTAAGGGTAAAGCGAAAGCTCATTGGTGTCAACTTAAGTTCAAATTCTTACCATATCTCGTTCCCAGTCTCCGACTGGGAATGTCATCACAGAGGCTGGTGCCTCTTTATTCATTGAAGGCAGAGCCTTCCAAAATTCATTCCCATACAGAGTATGGGAACGAGAATAAATTGCGTTTCTTGCAGGACAAAGGTTTTACGTTAAGTTGACACATATGAGCTTTTGCTAAAACCCTACCTGTATAATTAAATAATTAAACCGTTTTGAGTATACTCAAATATTTTCTTTGACAGATGTATTACTTGTTAAACATCCTCTGAGGTTGCCGTAGGCATTGCATTAAACATCTTCGAGATAAAAGATTAGGGTGTTAACTGTCAATAATTATTTATGAGTTATTTTGGTAAATGTTCAGACTACTAAATAAATAGATGTTCTGGCAAAATCAAGAGTAAAAATCTTATTGTCATAGAAACCAAATGGTCCCCTATATGTTGATTGAGTAGCATTTATACCATCATAAATTGTTGTTAACTGAGTACCAGAACTACCTAAGAAAGGTATCCCACTTAAAAAAGGTATACCACCTAATATTTGTTGTTTTTGTTCTGAATTTAAGTTAGACAAGAAAGTCTTTTCTTCAATGTGTTGCAAATCAGAAATTATGATTGTAGCCATGATTTTACTTCCTAATTCAACAGTAAATAGTTTTAGTTAGTGTGACAAAATATGTTTTGAATCTGTTGAAATAATTAACGCCCTACCCAAACATTAACTGTCCGAGCATAATCTATCGTATTGAATTTATTATCATGAAAGTTACCTGCTCCTTCGTAAGTGACTGCCCTACTATTAATACCATCGTAAACGGTATTTATAGAAACACCAGGATTCAGTCCCCAAGTGGGATAACCACCCCAAAACATCCCCCCCAGGATAATACCTATTTTTATTACCTCTAAATCATTAATAAAGGGTTTTAATTCAGTAGTGTATAAGTCATTAATTACTATGTTTTTCATTATCTTATCCTCTGAATCTTCAGTTGGATTGACTCTTATATTTTTGCATTATTCTCTAAAAAATGACCTAAAAGTTGCATATCAATGTCTTTTTTTATGGACATAATTCAATACCAAAATCAAATCCCTGACTTCTTCAAGAAATCAGAGATTTGATTATTTAAATATTCAAATATTCAAATATTTAAACTACTAAACAGATAGCACTTCTTGCAAAATCAAGAGCAAAAAACTTAGTTTTATAGAAATCAAATAGATGTTCATATAAAACTAAGTAATGAGACAGAATTAATTACATATTAGTTACTTACCCATTCTTTTCCAGTTAAGCATTTTAGTCAAAATTTTTGTGTAATTAATTTTGTCTCATTACTTAATTAACGAGATATCCAAGCATTAACTGTTCGAGCATAATCTGTTGTATTAAATTTGTTATCATGAAAGTTACCTGCTCCTTCATAGGTTTTTGACATATTATTGATACCGTCGTAAGTTGTCATTATAGAAACATTAGGATTCAACCCTGAATAGGGATAACTGCCCCACGTTCCTCCTAATATAATGCCTACTTCTATTACATCTAAATCATCAATAAATGGTTTTAATTCAGGAGTATAAAAGCTATCAATCATTATTTTTTCCATTATCCTATTCTCCAAATTATTAGTTGGGTCAACTTTTATATTTTTGCATTATTTTCTTAAAAATGATCTAAAATTGGCATACTAATGCCTTTTTATTTTGGACATAATTTAATGAATTTTGTCTGTAATCCTAATTTTCTTTAAAGCTCTAAACCATTTTTTTGCAACTTCTTAAATGGATCTAGAATGAAGTCAATAACTCGACGTTGACGAATAATGACTTCGGCACTTGCTGTTTGTCCAGGAGTGAGAGGAATCTGTTTGTTACCAACTTGAATATAAGGATTGTCTAAAGTAATATCTAATTCATAAGTTTCTATGCGATTGGCACTATTTTCCTGAATCTTAGAATTAGGTGAAATCCAATTAATTCGTCCTGATACAATTCCATATTCTTGGAAAGGATAAGCATCAAATTTGATTTTTACTGGCATTCCTGCTTTAACAAAACCACTGTTTTGACTAGGCATACGGGCCTTTAAAATTAAAGCAGCATTCTTCGGGGCAATTTGAGCAATCATTTGTCCTAGTTGTACAACAGAGCCAGGTTTTTTAATAGGTAATTCAAATATTGTGCCATCAATAGGAGAGCGGACAATGCGCTGTTTCATTTGCAAATTCAAGGATGTAATCTGTTCTTTTGTTTGCATAACTTCTGATTGCAGAGAAGTTATTTGATTTTCTAAGTCTTTAAACTGTTCCTGACTTTTTAATAATACTAATTCTCCTCCTTGCATAGCACTTTTATAACTACTTTCTTCTTCTTCTAAACGTAGTTTTGCTTGTTCAATTTCTGAGCGAACTTGATTCATGAGAGACTGATAACTACTGATTTGTTCTTTTAGTCGTAATTGTGCTGTTTGAATATTAAATTTTGCTTCTTCTTGTGAACGTTGACTTTCTTCGGCAATTTTTTCCAATTCTACTAATTTAGTTTGAGGAATTATCCCTTCCTTTAACAGTAGACGGTAGCGCTGAACTTCAGAAACATCTCGACGGAAACGACTTGTAGCTAACCTGTAGTTAGTTTGAGTAGATCGTATATTCTGTTTTGCTTGATCGATTTGGGCTAATTTTTCCAAATTTTGGAAATTATAAGCATTTTTTTTAGCCTCAAATGTTTGCTGTGCTTGATTAAGTTGAGCAATTTTCTCTAATGATTGAGATTGGTTTTGCTGACGTTGAATATTAATAGACATTAAGACTTGATTTTTCAATATTTCCAATTGAGCTTGACGATTAATTAGCCCTTCCAATTTAGCTTTTGCCTGTTGGATTTCTGTTTTCAAAACTTCAGATTCCATTTCTACTAAAACTTGTCCAGCTTGAACCTGTGTCCCTTCTTTAACATTAACAGCAATAACACTACCTGTTACCACACTATCTAATTTCTGTGTTGCCCCTTTCGGTTCTATTCTGCCACTAGCACTTCCGGTTTCATCAACTTTAGTTAACATTGCCCAGGGTAAAATAATTGCTGCAAAGCTGACTAGCAAATACAACATTGAACGAGTCCATGCTTTTGGTAAAGCATCTAATAATTCTTCTGTACCATAAAACCAATCCTTGGCTTTATCTAATTTCTGGGGTTGATTTTGGATAAAAGCAGTAGATTCAGTTTGACTCTGCGGCTTTATAGTAGTTTGTGATTGTGTATAAACTGACTGTGGCATAAGTAATGTTGTAGTTGTGTGTTAACTGAATATAGATCCCCGACTTCTTAGAGAAGTCGGGGATCTGATTTAGTTGCAATTAAACAATTAATTTGTTTGAGCTAATTGTTGTTGATTGAGATAGAAATAATGTCCTTTTTTGGTAATTAACTCTTCATGTGTACCACTTTCTACTAAAACACCACGATCTAAAACTAAAATTAGATCAGCATGACGAACTGTGGAAAGACGGTGAGCAATAATTACACTTGTACGTCCTTGGAGAATTTTTTTGAGGTTGTTCTGAATAATGCGTTCTGATTCAGCATCAAGATGACTTGTAGCTTCATCTAATATTAAAAGTCGGGGATTTCCCAGTAAAGCGCGAGCAATTGCTAACCGTTGGCGTTGTCCTCCTGATAACATTCCTCCCCCTTCACCAATTTGAGTTTCATAACCCATTGGCATCCTTTTGATAAACTCATCTGCACCTGCAAGTTGGGCAGCTTCCATAATTTCTTCTAAGGAAGCTTCAGGATGGGCAATTGTGATATTTTCCCGAATTGTTCCTCCAAATAAAAAGGTATCTTGATCAACAACTCCTATTTGCGATCGCAAGGAATGTAAGGAAATACTAGTTACATCTTGATTATCAATGAGAACTTTTCCATCTGTCGCTAGATATAACCCCAAAATCAATTTAGAAAGTGTTGTTTTCCCAGAGCCACTGCGTCCGACAACGGCTACAGTTTGCTCAGGTAAAATTTCAAAACTGAGATTTTCGAGAATGTTAATTTCACTTTCGGGATGATAGCGAAATGTCACATTATTGAAATTAATCTTCCCAACTAATCTGGGTAAAAATTGCCGAGGCTGATGTTCTAAATCTTCCTCTGGCTGTGCTTCTAATACATCATTAATCCGTTCTGTAGCCACAATTACTTCCTGTAATTGATTCCACAAAATAATTAATCTTTGGAAAGGCTGAATAATGTTACCCAGCAACATATTAAAAGCAACTAATTGACCAATAGTAAGTTGGTTCTGAATAACTAACCAAGCTCCAAACCATAGCAGTCCTGTACTTACTAAAGATTGAATGGTAGAGCTAACTAATTGCAATTGATTACTAATTAATTGACCACTAAAGTTCTTTTTGATTAAATTATTCAGCAATTCCTCCCAATGCCAACGAACTGTTTGTTCAATGGCCATGGAGCGAATCGAAGAAATTCCCGTCAAGCTTTGAATTAAATAACTATTTTCCAATGTTCCCGCAGTAAATACCTCCCGACTAATTCGCCGCAAAAAAGGTGTGGCAAAGAATGTTAATAACACAAATGGTGGGACAATTGCTAATGTCATTAACGCCATTGGTGGGCTATACCAAAACATTAATCCCACATAAATAAAGACTGTCAGTAAATCCAAACCAATAGATAATGCCTCACCCGTCAGAAAACGTTGAATTTTTTGATTTTCTTGGACACGGGAGACAATATCACCCACATAACGAGATTCAAAAAATGACAGCGGTAAGCTAAATGTATGTTTAATAAAACCTACCATTAAGGCAACACTAATTCGATTGGCTGTGTGGTCAAGTAAATATTGCCTTAACCCATTAATAGCAACACGAAATAAACCAAAAATTAACAAGCCAAAACCTACAGTATTTAAGGTTAAGACACTACCTTGCACAATGACTCTATCTAATAAAAGTTGAGTAAATAAAGGGGTGACTAATCCAAATACTTGAATTAATACCGAAGCCATAAATACTTCTAGCAGAACTTGAGAATGAGGTTTAACTAAATCCAATAACTGCCAAAATGGTGTATTAGCTTCTGGGGTTTTTTTGAGTGAAGCTGTAGGCTGTAATAATAAAGCGTAACCAGTCCAACCTGCTTTAAATTCCTGGACACTAAGCTGACGTTGCCCAATAGCGGGATCGGCAATAATTACCTGTTTTTTGGTAATTTCATAGACAACAATATAATGTTTACCCTGCCAATGAGCGATCGCTGGTAAAGATTGTTGGGCAAATTTATCCAAACTGGCTTTTACTGGCCGGGTAGAAAAACCAAGACTTTCGGCTGCTGCACTCAAACTTCGCATGGATGCACCACTACGGCTAATATTAGCCAGATCCCGCAGCTTATTAATACTCAGGTTTTTACCCCAATAACGACCAACCATAACTAAACAAGCAGCCCCACAATCAGCAGCACTTTGTTGTTCAAAAAATGGATAACGTTTGGTAAATTTACGCCACCAATTTCCGGCGATTACAGTAGGAATAGGAAAGTACTTAGGGCGTTTTTTGGCTTGGGTTGGTATGGGAATTACTGGTTGATTAAAATTGGCACTTTTGACAGTTTTCGAGGCTTCAACCAGAGGAATATTGGCAGATTTGGGAGGATTAATTAGCTCTGCCTTATGTAGCAAAAGATCATAAACACTAGGAAATTCTCCCATTACCTTCTTCACCGTTGCTTGGGGAAGATAGGCAATCTTTAAATTCACAGAAGCTCTAGCAACATAACTACTAAAATCTTGTTCTGGAAATAAAGTTAACTCCCCAAATGATGCCCCTGGAGTAAGAGTATTAATTAAATCATTAGAGCTATCTAACAATCTCACCTTACCAGACAGCACAATATAAATTCCTGGTTTTGCTGTTTCCGCTTGCCAAAATTGTTTGGCTACTGGTGGTTCAATAATTTCTAAAGCCCGGATACAATCTGTAACTGCTTGATCTGATAACCTATCACCCAAGACTTGCTTAATGTGTGTAGCTAACTCTTCCTGAGAAAACGCTGATAGCATTTCCTAACCTCCAAAATACTATTATTTATTGGTCTGCATGAGATTAAATGACCAATGAAAACTAGGTTCAGTTGGAGAATGTAAATCACTAATTTTAATTGCCAAATCCTGATTTTCAGTAGTTATCACTGGGGAACTTTTTCGTTTAGTAGAAAGTCCCATTTGTTTAAGTAAGCGGTTAATGTGGCGATCGCTAATTTGAATTCCTAACTCTTTCGCTAGATGTTTACTCAACCATTGAGCCGTCCAATCACCAAAAGCATAGCCATATTCACGGGGACTATAATTAACTAATTCTTTCAATCTTTCAATATATTCATTATTAACAATCTTTGGTCTCCCTAATGGACGTTGATTCCATTTGTGTGCTATACCGGCCTCAGCAATACCGATCCAATACCTGGCCATCTCCTGAGAACAACCAATCATTTCACAAATATGAGTTTGGGATTTTCCCATATCTGCTAACAACATAATCTCAATTCGTCGCCGATATTCTGGTTGTAAATTACTTTGTAAATTTTTTAGCAACACCTTCCGCTGAAAAGGAGTTAAAAACTTACTTTGATATGGATCGTAAATATTCACAACCTGATCTTGATGAGAATAAGATGACATAATTGTTACCAGTTGTCTTCTATTTTTAAATTTGGGCAAATCTATTTATTGCATCTATTCCTAAAAACAGATGCAAAAACTTTCACAGATATAGAGTCATAGGACAGGCTGCACTATGATCATTTAATCTGTAAGATCCTTGATGAGTATTCATTTAATTTTCAATATCTATGTAACAGGCATAGCTGTTCTCTCCCCCAATAAACAGCATTGTCTGGTAAAACACCCACAGATAAACACTGGTATTCGGCTTAATCAATCAATTCTAAAATATTAAATTCACCAACAATTACGGAAAAGTTGTGTCAAAAATTGTAGCCCCAAACTAGATAAGCTCAGAAAAGATATAATCTACCTCTTAACACTAGCCTAAAATCAAAAAATTCTCATCAGCAGACTTTTTTAAATATGAAAAAGTCTGTCCGATAGTATGGTATTAGCCATTCAGTTTAGATAAAAAAGTGACAAAGCTTTAATTGTTATCTTTAAATTCTGCTATATCTTCTTCTAAAATTTATATAAAAAATAAAATCTTCATCTCAGCTTCATCATATCTTTATATAAAATTTATATATAGCAGGGAATAGGAAAAAAGGAATAAAGGTGTACTTAGTTTTGTATAGCTACGCTACGGAAGCTATCAAAGGATTTTTGATAGCGAAGCGTGGCGTAGCCATAATATACGTAGGGTGGGCATTGCCCACCAAATAAGGGTTTTGCTGGCCATTGCCTACACTACTAGAAGAATATGGATTAAATGAACCACGTTCGCGGAGCGTCCCGGAGGGATATAGGAGCGAAGAACGCGAAGGAAGAAAGGAAGAAGGAAGAAGGTAGGTAATCTTATATTGGTAAGGGAGTATGAAATAATTTGTAATGTTTCCAGCTTTACCTCAAAATTAATTCTTTTTATTTTTCTTCCCATGATTGAAACCCTATTTCATGCCTATACACCTCTATTTATCTGGATAAGCTTAGGACTTGTATTATCTCGCGTTATTATAGATGATTTTCTCAAGTGGTTAGGTCAAGGACTTTATTGGGTGGGTGTTCCTTTACAACTTTTAGTATTAGCAAGACATACAAATACATCTGCGGGGGGATTTATACCGGGAATAGCGATCGCAATTTTGCTTCTGAGTTTAGGTTTGGCATTGTTAGCTTGGTGGGGTTGGCAATGGTGCATCACTACTAAACGTGCAGTCAAACTGGAAACTGTAGATATGCCAGAGTCGGCGATTAAAGCGAGTTTAGGTAGTTTTATTCTGGCAACAATCTTAGGTAATACTGGTTTTGTCGGACTTACTCTTACACAAGTGCTAACTAGTCCCGAAAATACTGGTTTGGCAGTATTATTTAGCGTCACTAATAATGTAGTCGGTACTTATGGGATTGCGATTTTAATTGCTAGTTATTTTGGTCAAAGAGAAACCGAAAACCATTGGTGGATACAGATAAGAGATATAGTCACAGTCCCCAGTTTATGGACATTTTTTATAGGTTTAAATACCCAGTTTATCGAATTACCAACAGCAGTTGAGTCAGCTTTAGATCAAGCTGTTTGGGTAGTTATTGCCTTAGCTTTGTTACTGGTTGGTTTGCGACTAGGAAAGATGAGATCATGGGGAAGTTTAGCGATCGCTGCCATTGCCAGTGCTATAAAAGTATTTATTGTCCCAATGCTTGTAGGATTAGGTGCAACCTATTTCGGTGTAATAGGAGAACAGCGTTTGGTGCTAGTTCTCATGTCTGGAACACCCACAGGGCTTTCTGTACTGATTTTGGCGGAAGTCTATGATTTAGATCGAGATTTATTATCTAGTAGCATTGCTTTAACTTTTGTTGGTTTATTTTTAGCCCTCCCTCTGTGGTTAGTTTTGTTTAGCTAAACTTATATAGATAGTAGGTGACAGGTGACAGGTGACAGGTTACAGGTGACAGGTTACAGGTTACAGGTTACAGGGAATAGGTTACAGGTTACAGGGAATAGGTGACAGGTTACAGGGAATAGGTGACAGGGAATAGGGAATAGGGAATAGGGAATATTTGACAATAAATTTAATTTTGTCCGATTACTTGTATAGAAAAAATTATATGGAAAAAAGAAGCTGTAATAATTATACAGCCTCCAAATTTTGTTATCTCAATTGCCAGTTGATATAACAGTCAGAATGTGAAAGTAAGAGAATGATTTCACCATGACTTTTCCATTTCCTCATCTACCTTTGTGACTAAAGTTAGCCAAACCTTAGTCACACCAAATTCAGTAGTAGAAGTTATATCGCTATTTCCATCTGATTAGGGCAACCCACCACCCCAATGGACAATTACTCAAACTTCCAAAGGAAAAAGAACCACCGTTAGTCACGGTTCATCAGTCTGAATGTAGAATTTATTTAATTAATCAAAAACTGAATGCTCAAGCAATCAGCTTATGTGTTTCATGTCCAGACACAAACAGTTTTTTGGGAAAAATGCAATTTGTCTGCCATGAACCTTTGTTTAGGTTGCTATTTCTAATTTATAAGATGTTACCAGTGTATCTTTGCCATTCTGGCAGATTTTTACACGGATTGCTGTAATTGCAGTTACTCACATTTTCGCTCACTTATACTGGGTAACAAGCAATTACTGGATTATCTGCAACTATGCCGACTTTTTTTCCCTATTGTTAGCGCGTGCATCTGCCTTTTGCTTGCCTCCCACTTCCATATAAGCTAGATCTTTAATCTTGCTCAAACAGCTAGATGCCAGATTGCTTTCGGATCTTTTCTCTGTGGTTGGTTTCGCAATTTTTAGAGTTTCATTATTTTGTGTATTTGAGCGACCCATGCGAGCATTTTCCTTCAGGATGCGGTTATAAGTGCGATAAGGGATATAGTGCATCGGATTATAGCCAACGAACCGCAACATTAAAACACAAGCCCAAGAATACTTTCCTGCCAAAATCGCTTCGACTACTTGGTCTAACTGTTCAGGATGGATTTTTGGTTCTAAGTTGTTACCACTGCCAGCAATATCTTGATTCATAATCTTTAGTTGTCTGTGAATTGAGTAAATTAGTCCAGTGTCTGCAAATGCAATAAACAGCTTCAGCCAAATTGCTGTTGCGGGAATGACCGGAATCTATAGCTAATCAATTGGTGGCAGCGGTGAAAAATAGTAACAACTTTTGGCAAAAGTACGGTACTTGCGAACACGGATACCTGAAGGAAAGGGAATTTAGAGAACTGCATCTCTAAAATTACCGGTTGAACTGAGCTAAAAACTGCATTTGAACTGATGATTTTTTTCATAACCTGACCTGTAATTGCAAACCTGATTGTTTTTAATCAAGCCTGTGTACTGCTGTGTCTTGCCGTGTCTACCCTGATTCTCTGGGCAGTCTTACAGTTTTCATTCAGTAATATCTATAGCTCACAGAAATAATATGTATTAATTGAGTCTGGGCTTCAGATTTATACTTACTAATGAATCAAAGGTAAAAATTTACCTTTTTGCTGATTTCTACCGGGAGGAATTAAGTTTGACGTAGCTTTTCGGAGATGCGATTGTGTACTGTTGAAACTTCCAAGTGGAAATTTTCGGCTGTCCTTAAGTTACTGCTGTATAACTTCTTACCATCTTCTTCATGACTTTTGCTGTAAAAGCTCACAATTGCTGAATGGAATCAGGAAAACCATTGATTTCTCAATTTCAAAAGCCACATTTTTATTTATACTATTTTTTGTCGCTAATGTCATCTGCCAAGGTGGCAAGATTTAAGTTAAATTTACTGAACTTATCTAGATATTTACTTATGTCTTGTGCAAGTTTGAGTTTTGTCCTCACTTGGGAAAAAATGAGGGGTGTTACCCCCCAGTTTAATCTCAATGGCAGATGCTATTATTGTTATACAAAGCAAAAATACTACCAATAGACTTTATTAATGCTCCCAGCATACGAATAGTATTTTTATCCATATATACTAAGCAAAAATAAATTTCAATCCCAAAAACATGATATTTATAATATATTATTTTTGTCTAAAATCCTTTAGGCATAAGCAATGCCAGCTTTTATAGCACACCTGATATAATAAAAGTGGACTTAAACATCAACTAAGAAATAATTCAATAATTGGCGGTGTGATTCATTGATTAAAAACCTGATTTTGGATATTCATTTAAATTATTAATATATTTGCTTTTAAATAAAAAATACCTCTGACTAGATGTGTATGGCAAAAACTGTATCACTATGAACCTTTGATTATTTTCTAATTTGGTTACTGATAGCTATTTATTTATTAAACAGTATTGCCATTAACTTAAATCACCAGTTCGCTAATTATATGTATCTAATTTATTAAGACAAGTAAGATTACAGTAATATTCATTAAGCTGATTTGCTAAGAATAACTATGATTATTTATTATCAATTGCCCCAGCATATTCTGGCAAAAGCGGATACTTCGGTATAGAATCAGAATTGAGTCCGTATGGCTAAGTATTTTCTAAGAAATTAAATCGTCTCAAATTTCCGTATGTGAGCTGCAACTGTTCAGCTTTGAGAGGGAATTGCTAACTTGTGATTTTCTGGACAACTTCTTAAAAAAATGTATGAGGTAATTGCTTGACAGATTACAATGAGGAGGTTATAGTGTAACTCCCAAGCTGTTTAAATCTTTAAGCAACAGGGGAAATTTTCACAAGCGATAGCGCAGCGCTGCTGCAAGCAGTTCGCTAGATCAAAATTTGGATTATCTTAAAACTTAACTGGGAACCTATCACCTAAACTGCAAGTCACAGATACCAACTGCATTTGAACCTGAGAAACCTGACAATATAGATTGATAAAGCTACTGCTGTCCTTGCTTTATTCAACTAACCTGCAACTACTCGTATTATTACATGGTGCAAGTCTACTGATAAGTTCTCCTCTATCTAAAATTAGATGAGAGAGTTTTTTAGCTGAGTAATTTCAATCTTTTTATCTACCATAGCCCTAAATAAAGTAGGGAATTGGTGATTGTTCTCGTGTGTTTTGGCAAAAAAAGCAGTTACTGATGTGATTTATTGCTAATTGCTTATTTTTCAGCGACTTTTCGAGTGAAAGTCAACCCAATGATGTTTAAACAAAGAATTTATCGGTGATTTCGAGAACGACTAAATTTCATTCTCAAAGCGAGCTTAGAAATTATCCTTGTAGCTAAATCAGAGACGAGAGGCAGATTTTAAAGCATTGGTTTTCAGACTTAAATTCCTCAACTCTTAACCATTACTGATTTTTTAGCTGAATTCCGGAAATAATAGGAAAATAAAATTTGCCTGAGATGGTATTATAATCAAATAATTAAGAAATTATGTATTTTTTATATATTGTCAAGTATTATTTAGGATTATTTTTTTCCAATACCATTTTTTTAAGATTGCGCTAAATTTTTTGATCTTTTATTTCTTTCTTCCTTCGCGTCCTTTGCGCCTTCGTGGTTCAAAATCTGATCTAATTTGGAAAAATTCCCAAGCATGGGCAGGCAAGATGCCTACCCCACAAGAGTAAAATTAAATTACCAGTTAGGTATTCATTAACAAATAAATTCCCCAAATAGCCATAGGACGGAGATAGGTACTAGCACGAAAAGTCCCATTAGCGGTGATTGCTTCCGGTGTGCGGAATTGCAAACCATTCTCGTAAATTTGCCTTACCACAGCCTCAGTTAACCGCATGGCTTCATTTTTCATCTCCATTTGCACAAGAAAAGCTGCTAGACCGAAATTAATCCCCGTCCAAACTTCCAAAGGATGAGTAGAATTGGGATTTTCAGGTAAACCACTGGGAAGAACACCGTTAGCAGCGCCGAATTTACCATTTTGGAACTTGAGAAAACAGGAATCATATACTTTTATTAAGGCAGACAAAGCGCGATCGCTGGGGACAATATCTGGTAAACTTAATAAACGAGCGTAGAATTGCCCACACAATTGGTCAGCCATAACTACATCAGAACCACTCTCACTATCCAAGCGGTAATATTCACCATTCCAAAGCTTTTCCTGATATATTGGCTTCGATTGATTTAACCAACCTTGATAAATCAACCTTTGTGCCTCTGCGTTCTCTGTGCCTGGACGGTTCGTTAAAATATCACAAATAGCAATAGCAGATTCCAAAGCAGCTAACCACAAACCGCCACAATAAGCACTAACACCTTGTAAGCGCCAATCATCAAAAGTTTGGTCAGGCGCGCCAGAATTTTCTGGTATACTATCCCCATCGAGATCAAATGTTTTCACATAATCGAGAGTTTGGACAATAGCGTCCCAACAATCTGCCAAAAACTGGATATCATTTGCACCAGTAAATAGAAAATCTCGATATACTTGCAGGACAAAATCACAACCTAAATCTTTCCACAGGTTGCAGTCTTGGTAACTAGTATAATTAGTTTTTTCCCAAACGTGTTCATTGGGTGCGCCTAAATCGTGGGGTGTCGCACCGGCAATTTTACGAACTGCGAGGGGACTTTCGGATTTGATGGTTAAATAATAACCGATAATTCTAGTTCTGTCATCACTGTGGGGAATTGCTCTAGCAAAAGCACGAATTACGGATTTTTCTAGTTCGGGGAATAACATCAATAACCCAAAGGAACCGTATAACCGCACATCTAGACTTTCATACCAACGGTAATCCAAACATTCTAACACAGCGAATTGTCCAAAGGGATCTTTTTCTGATGCTGCATTCCAGAGAGTTCCTCCACTGGTTAAGTCATAGAGTTCGTTAAATAAGGCCATTTTGAACCAGTCGGGTAAGTCTGATTTTTCTAAAATGGGATTTTGCCAGTCTTCGATAAGCGATCGCCAATTATGATATTCTTTCAGTGCAGTAGTGGCAATCTGCCAAGCATTTTCACCATTACAACCAAAAAAGTCTGTATATCTGCGGTAATAGTTCACCCCCGCTGCAAATTCTGTAACGGGAAAATCCCAACTGAGAACAAAAGGAATTTCTAAACTTTCTCCAGGTTGTAAAGTAAAACGTACCGCAATAGCTGCACCTAATCTAGTATTTTCATCTGCGGGAGTTTCATCTATATAATCAGGTAAAGAACCATTTGTCGAAAAACTTTGCCAAACATCTTCACCATTACCCACAGGATTAAATCGGGAATGATGAAATATTTCCACTTGAGGATTTTTAGCAGTTGCAATACACCAAGTTCCGTCCCCTTCTTGGACAGTTTGACTATCAGCAACTTGACCTAAAACGCAACCAAAATATTTATCATCTGCTGCTAAACAATTATAATTACCTTGACTTTTTCCCCAAGCTGGTTGATATTCATAAACAGGACTACCATCATCTCTCACTCGCACTTCAGGGGATTTTAAAGTATTAGTAAACCAACCTGCCATATTTTCCCAAGTTAGCATGATACTAATAGTGATTGGTGCTGTTGTGGGGTTGTGTGCTGTCCACAAGAAAACCGCTACAGGATAACTAGTTTCTTGATAATTATCTGCCCAAATTGGGGAAAATTGTTCACAGGTTAATTGAGTTTGAAAAGTATTTTCATAAACAAACCAACTGCGGGGATAAAGTGCATGATATGTACCAAAACTCTCTTCCTGAGACTGTAGATACCATTGCCAAGATTGCAGTGTATTATCTTCTGGTGGTTGAGTGGATAAAGCGTAAGCTCGTCCGGATTCAAAGATGCTAAATTGACAAGCAGGAACATTTTTAAAAGTATGTTCTCCTCCGTCAATGTGCCACAGGTTAAAGTCTCCCCGTGAAGAACGTCCTATACAACCTGCACCAAAGCCACCAAGGGGCATTCCGTGCCAGGGACCATCATCTATATTATCAGGATAACGGACGGTGTAAGGTTGATCCCAGCCTAAGCCAATGGGACGTTTCCAGGTGCAAGAGGGAATTTGGGGGTGGTTTGTCATGATTTGAGTTTCACGGGTTGATGCTAATGAAGACTAGCGCGATGTGTGATTTTTCTCAAGTCATCATGAAAATATTTTTATTTCGTGCAGTCTCTAAAATTTACAATTGTTCGTTTTTGACTTCTATTTATAGTTTCTAATTCTTCTCATAAATTCTCTAAATCAACAGCAAAAAGTTGTCCTGTACGAAGTTGGTTAATAGTTGTTCTCAGGTACAGGTAATAATCTTGATCGGATAAGGTTTGAGTTGTTGGTTGTGTTGATGTAACTATATACTGGTGAGGATTTTGCTATTTATTTTATTTTAGCTCGAAATCTGTTGTATACCCGCGATCAATTTGATGTTTTAAAAATTGCGGGTGTGCGTAAAATCTACCGTAGTGAGATTTCTGTGACTGAGTGATCGCTTAAATCATTTGGTAAGCGATCGCAAAACCATTAAACTTGGATAATCGCAAAGCTATCCTAATCGCTAATCCGATAAAACAAAAATTCTGAGTCAACGGTGAGAATTTGGATTATTCAGGTAAAAAATCAGGATTTAGAGTGTCTTCTTGGCTAAAAGGTGATTGGATTGGGAAAGTAGATATATTTAATCCTGTTTCAATAGCAGCTTTTCTTTTACCTTCTTGATAACATTCATCAAAGACTTGTTTTAAATATGGTTTGAGGCTTGGGCTTACTTTTATGGCTTTGAGAATGCGACTACGATGTTCGTCAATGGTATATCGCCAACTCGAAGTACGTTTATTGACTTGATATTGATATTTGAGTAAGTGCATTAATAAAATTTCTAAATTACTTTCTAAAGCAACTTTTTCTTTTCGCGCCATTGCTTCAATTTCTTCTAAAAGGTTCTCAATGTCTAAATTTTCTAGTTTCCCTGTGCGGAGTTGTTCGCTAGTCATTTCCAACCACATTAAGTAGTCTTGTTCGTAGACTTTTGTTAAAGAGGGTTTTGCATTTATGACTGTCATCGGGGTTACTCCATTGACGATGCTTCTATTCTACAATGAGATTTATCAACAATGAGATTTTTTTCTACTCAATCAAAGGGGATTTGCAAGTTTACTATCGGGTAATGAGGAAATTAAGGTAAAGTACAGATAGTGATTACGACCCTTTAGGCTATTCATTGTGAAATTCAAAAAAGTTTTCAGCTAAGATTTCAGAGAATGAAAACGGAGAGATGAAAATTTATTTGATGAATAGTGAGCTTTGTTTTGATTTACCTCAAATATTAAAGGAGGTATGGACGAATGATGAAAATGTAGCTGAACTCGACAGAAAAAATAAATA
>JANMEE010000247.1:0-4239 GCA_031376645.1 Dolichospermum sp. OTE_75_concoct_329_sub
ACAGGTTCTTTCAATATTTCCGCATCAAAATTAGTTCAGGGTATTAGTTATAAATACTGCAAAATCATTCACCGCAAAGATGGCTATGATTACGCATTTTAAGATTGACGGGGATTAAAATCCCTTGAGTCGCTTCCCTCTGGCCCCTAAAGGGACTGAGTTTCCCACTTTCCACGAGGTTTTATGAACAGAAAAAAAATCGCAGAAGCGAAGCGGCTTCTCGAAGAGTAATATGTAACGAAAAGTAAAAGATCCCAAAATCTCTTCTGGAGTTCCCTGTTCCCTTGTCATAACGACAATTTTTAACCCTTACTTACTTAGATTTATGGTTAATTATTTTAGTTAATTTAAAGGAAATAAAATAATGTCCACAATCATAATTTCTGATTTACAACCTATTGAAGATAAAAAATTATTATGTGATTTAAATCCAGAGCAAATACAACAAATATTAGGCACTGGCATTTATGAGAATCTATTTTACTCTCGGGATAATAAGATTTTTCAAGTTGACTTTGGCAGATTCGGTTTCTACTTACTCAATAAAGGCGAACAACTCGTTTTTATAAGATAATCGAACTTTATATAGGTGGCTATTTAAATCATCTCAAAGGATAAATTATGACTTTTGAGAAAATCATGGCTGAAATGATCTACCACATTGGTATCACTCAATTCTAAATTGTAGAAATCTGCAAACTCATGATCAATATATGGTCCTGCGTGCCAAGTTCCTACCTCTAATTTAATAAAACAATTTCCCGGAATCCGAAAAGCCGCAATTTCTGATAACACAGGTTCATTCATATCATTATTAGGTGGACAAACTGCCATTAACCAGTTTTTACCATCCAAAGAACCTAAACATTGAGTGCATTTACTATGACGAGTAATTTGATGAAATTTTCGTCCATTTTCCTGCAACCGCATAATATAAAAACGGGGAATGCCATTTTGTAAATTTAACTGTGCATCTTCTTGATTGAAATTTTCTCCATCTTTACTTGCATATATTACTTGTCCATAAGATTGAAAATTTTCTCGTGTAATTAATTGAGACTGCAATTTTTGAATTGTTGGTAATACACTCATAACTTCTTTCCTCAGTATTTTATTTATATCAGCAATTCTCATTTTGGATTGAAACTCATCTCAGTTGAAAAAACTTGAACAAGAGAATAGGCTTTTTGGAGAACACTATTGAGAAATATTTTTAATAGGTTGCACAAAATTTCCAAAATGAGAATTGCTGTATTTATATACAATCTAACAAGGCCTGTTTAAATTCTGCTGCTGTTTGAAAATAAATTTGCGGTTTTTCCTGCAAAGCTAAATCTATCACCTTTGCCAACTTTTGGGGAATACCTTGATGACGCTGAAGAATAGGAACAGGATTATTTTGTAAAACTGATAACCAAGGATCACCTGTAAAATCACGGGGAAAATATCCCGTCAACATATTATACAAACAAGCTGCCGTTGCCCACACATCAATCTCTAGTAATTCATCTTTAAAATTTAGCACCTGTTGACGGGGCATGAATGCAGGTGTTCCCATCTTTGTACCTGTTAAAGTTTGTCCACTTAATCCAGCTAAATCAAATGCTTTAGATAAACCATAGTCGCCTATTTTCACCACTATTTTATCGTTTATTTTGCTAATAAAAATATTATTTGGTTTTAAATCTTGATGAACTAAACCTTTACCTTTAGTTATTATGCCATCAACTGATTTGATATAGGGAATTTCGACTTCATGGGCATATATCAAACCATCGAGAACTTGTAAAGTTACATCTACGGCAATATCAACAGGTAAACGCCATCCTGATCTTTGCATTAAGTCCCAAACATTACCTCCTGAAAAATATTCCATTGTAAAAAAGAATGTATTTTCCACAAATCCATAATCTAACAATTGCACAATATTAGGATGTTGTAAAATCTTGATATTTTCTGTTTCTCTCAGAAACATTTCTATCCTCTGTTTTTGAGTTGCAACCGCAGGTAACATGATCTTAATAGCGATGGATCTCTTAGTTTGAATATGCTTGGCTAAAAATACTTCGCAAAAGTCATCTTTACCTAATGACTTGATTAAATTATAGCCAGATATACTTTGAAGACTGACATTACCACTTTGAGCTAAATCTAGGAGCTTTTTAGTAATATTTAAAAATTTTATTTTATCATTTTCTTCGTGAACAGGTAAATCTGGGATTTTGTTTAATTGTTCTTCCACTTGTACCCCAATTTTAAGAAGAATATCACCCAATTTAATTTCATCACCGTCTTGTAAATTATATTCGGGAAAGTTTAATTTTACAGCTTCTTTTGCTAGTTGTTGCTTTTGTCTTTGTCCAATATTTTTGCCGTTCACAAAAGTACCATTTAAACTTCCTAAATCTCGCACACGAATATCTGGAGGATTAATGTCAAGTAAACAGTGGTAGCGCGAAATAGTCATATCAACTTTATCCGCTATTTGCAAGTTGCAATCATCGTTTCTGCCAACAATACAAGTGCTGCGAGATTCAAAAACATATTGTTGTCTAGAAAGTTTACCCTGTGTGATGGTAAGTGTAATTTTAGATGGCATTTTTAATAATTAATAATTCAACTTCTAACTAGTGCTTATGCAAAGTTAATTTCTATAGCATAACAGATTAATGAATACTTAGGCTTTAGAAGATGAATGAACAAGTCCCTCATAGTGTATCAAATGTTGTTTTACACCTCCCTAACTCTCACCTTTCTAAGAGGGTGTTTGATAGCGAAGCGTGGCGTTAGCCATAAAGTATTAAGTAAAACCAATAATCTCCAAAAACCTAACCCCCCCCCTGCCCCCCTTCCCTACGTTAGCGCAGCGTGCCGAAGGCTGGGAAGGGGGGTTTCAAAGCCTCTCTCCGCTTCGGGGAGAGGTTTACAAGAGGGGTTAATTTATACCTTGAAAACTTTTAAAACATCCTCTAAGACCTCGCGGTAAAAATTAAATATGCTTCTTTCAGAACTCTTGTAGAGACGTTCTACAGAACGTCTCTATATTGTTTTCGGGAGATGTCTAATTAGTAAAATTTAGATTTTACCAATGCTGTGTAGTCCTAAAATAATCCCTGCTCCTAAAATATGCCCAAAAGAAGCAGTTGCTAGTACCGCAGGTAAACCAAAACCACCGAAAAATTGAGGTGCTGGTAATTCTGGTTTAGCGTTAGGTTGCTCAATAGTAAATTTACCTACAGCAATCGCAAAAATATTGGCAACAATCATAATTATGCCAATATTAGGGCTCCATTCCAGAGATGTGGTAACTGTAGCTAGTAAGCTTGAAGTCAACATCTAATTTACTCCTGATATGTTTGGATGCTTGACAATATCATCTAAATATTGAGTAATAAAAATCTATATCATTCCTTACTTTGTCGCAAATTTTAACATTTATTTTCACTTGACAATAGAAATACCTGCTGTACTTAATAAAAATTTTTGATCTTTGTTGTCATGCTGATGGTATCTGGAAAGGCTGGTAATTGCTAAGATAAGAGTAATTATTTCCTGGATTGATCATGTCCTCAACTCTTGATTCCTTACCACCTGCACTAAATAAAATTGTCCACCGCTTTCAACGTGCTACAGAACCCAAACGACGTTATGAACAGTTAATATGGTATGCTCAAAAGTTACCAGAGTTCTCTGAAGCCGGGAAACTTCCAGAAAATAAAGTTCCAGGTTGTGTTTCTCAGGTGTATGTTACGGCATCATTAAAAGATGATAAAGTTATGTTTCAGGGTGATTCTGATTCCCAATTAACGAAGGGATTATTAGCATTATTAATAGAAGGATTAAATGGATCAACACCTACAGAAATAGTCCAACTTACTCCTGATTTTATTCAAGAAACTGGCTTAAATGTGAGTTTGACACCTTCCCGCGCTAATGGGTTTTACAATATTTTTAAAACAATGCAAAAAAAAGCTTTGGAATTTAAATTAGTAAATTAGGGAAGTAGTAACGTTTTTCAATGTTGTAGATTATTCTAACTTGCCCTTCTGACTGGTTTAGTCAACTTAAGCTCTGGCAACTGGAAGTTGCGCTTAGAGCACTCCATAGAATGATTGATCCTGTTTTCATGTCATTCCCCTGAAGCTTGTCCCCGTGAAAACGGGGAAGGGGAATCCAGAAATTATTTATGTTCCATAAGACAATCTGGATTCCCGCTTTTGCGGGAATGACATTGAAAAT
>JANMEE010000249.1:0-23559 GCA_031376645.1 Dolichospermum sp. OTE_75_concoct_329_sub
ATTTAAGCCGCGCCGGGGTTGAGGTAAGATTTGTTGGACATAAGCAGCTGAGGAACTACCGAGAAAATCACCTTGGTTTACCAGATAAAGATGATGACGCTGACTCTCTAGCTATTGCCTGTTATGGGTTTGACTATGGAAGCGATTTGAGTCGGTTTGTCCAGGTGCGCGATCGCCTAATTTCCAAGATGAGAGAGTTAAGTTTGCGACTCAATCACCTTTCTCGGATTCAATCGCCAATCATCAACCGCGCCCGTCAGGATTTGGCTTGGCAGTTCCCAGAAGTGGCGTTAGTGAAATCAGTTCGCGGCGTTTCTGGAAAAGTTCCACTACTTTGGGGATGGTTGGCTGGCCAACGGGAAAGCAAGAAATATGATCGCATTTACGCGGTGACGGCGGGGCTTGGTTTGACCGACTCTGTAAAATTTCACGCCCAGAGAATTTGTAGTTTACAACTAGAAGAACAATTAATAGAAGATGAATTAGATACACTGCTTACTGATGAAAGGTTTAGCAGCTATCGTGAAGTTTTCCAGAAATTCAATTTTGGTGATCGATTACAATCCATAATTTTATCCCAAGTTTACCCATTGGAGAATTACTTGGGTGAGGATGGTAAACCAATTATTAAAATCAGGAAAGGTAGAATGTCTGGTAAACCGACTAAGCGTCATTTATCGCTGAGGAAATTTCAAAAAGCTTTGGGCGTTGCTCCATCTCAGGAATCAAGCGGCGATATTTCTAAATCTAAGGTTTCTGGTGGTTCTGCACTTTGCCGTCGTGCGTTATGGCAGTGGGTTTTTAGTGCGGTTGAACCTGTTAAATGCCGCACTAATCCCATCTTGGTCAATTTTGGTGTATTCCTTGATACTGAAAAGTCATCAGGTAAGCCCGTAAAATTAATCCGGATGCGAATAGCTGTTAAAGCAGTCAAGCTGTTATTTAAAGAGCTAGTTTTATCCAGAAAAGTTCTAGACTGAAACAATAAAATATTAGAGGCTATCAATGGAAATTGGTGTTCCCAAAGAAACTAAAGATCAAGAATTTCGGGTCGGTTTAAGTCCTTCCAGTGTTCGGGTATTACGAGAAAACGGTAATAATATTTTTGTAGAAAGTGAAGCGGGTACTGGTGCGGGATTTACTGATGAAGATTACCTCAATGCTGGAGCAGAAATTGTCAATACTGCTGATGCTGCTTGGAATAGAGAGTTAGTTATTAAAGTTAAAGAGCCTTTAACAAGTGAGTATAAATTTTTGCAAAAAGGACAGTTGTTATTTACTTATTTACATTTAGCGGCAAATCGCCAATTAACAGAACATTTAATTGATTGTGGCACTTGTGCGATCGCTTACGAAACCGTAGAACAACCAGGAGCAAATAAACTCCCCTTGCTTACCCCCATGAGTATTGTTGCTGGTCGGTTAGCCGTACAATTTGGAGCGAGATTCCTAGAGAGTCAACAAGGAGGAAGAGGGGTACTTTTAGGCGGTATACCTGGAGTTAAAGCCGGTAAAGTGGTGATTTTAGGCGGTGGTGTAGTGGGTACAGAAGCCGCCAAAATTGCCGTGGGTATGGGTGCAATGGTGCAAATATTAGATGTCAACGTTGAACGCCTATCCTACCTGGAAACCCTCTTCGGTTCGAGAGTAGAATTACTTTACAGCAACTCTGCCCATATTGAAGCCGCAGTCAAAGACGCAGATTTACTCATTGGTGCAGTCTTAATCCCCGGCAAAAAAGCCCCAATTTTAGTATATCGTGCATTAGTTAAACAAATGCGTCCAGGTTCAGTGATTGTAGATGTAGCTGTTGATCAAGGTGGATGTGTGGAAACATTACACCCTACTTCTCACACCAAACCAGTATATATTGATGAGGGAGTAGTGCATTATGGGGTTCCTAATATGCCAGGAGCAGTACCTTGGACATCAACACAAGCCCTAAACAACAGCACATTACCCTATACTGTCCAGTTAGCAAATCTGGGACTTAAAGCTTTAGACATCAACCCAGCTTTAGCCAAAGGTTTAAATGTCCAAAATCATCGGCTTGTACATCCCGCTGTCCAAGAAGTTTTTCCTGATTTAGTTGGGTAGGTAATTGGTGATTGGTGATAGGTAATTGGTAATTAAAACTATTACCCATTACCCATTACCCATTTACAATAGATAAAATAATACCAACGAGCGAACCAAGAATTAGGGTAACACTACTGAAAGAACTCATAGCGAAACCTAGAAAGCGTTTTTCCGCAGCTTTATAATATCCCCAAGCGTAAGCAATGCGTCCCACTACCCAAACTGCACCCAGCGCAGAACCCCAAATAGGATTAACGTAAATAGAAAACAACCATAAAGCCGGGATAAATAAAGCAAGCTGTTCTAAGGTATTTTGTTGTACCCTTAGCACACGCTCAAAATCCAGGTTTCCTGTGGTTTGCGGTACAGGGACTTGATATTTAAATCTAGCTCTACCTACATTAATTGTAACCACAAAATATAGTAAAAGTGCGAAAACAGTAACTAAACTAGGATAAGGTGACATAAACTTTAGTAAAATTGCAAATTAGCTTTATTTACAAAATATTATAGGTGACAGGTGATCAGTGACAGATGAAAATTTGATCAATTACCAACCAGCAATGACAGAACCATTAGAACCATTAATTGAATTAAGAGGTATTTCTAAAACTTTTGGCAACAATAAGGTTTTAGATAATGTTGATTTAAAAATATACCGAGGACAAGCACTAGGGATAATTGGACCTTCGGGAACTGGTAAATCAACAGTTTTACGGATTATAGCCGGATTATTGAAACCAGATGCAGGAGAAATTTATATTCAAGGAGTCCGCCGAGAAGGTTTAATTGAAGATGCTGCTGATCCTGTAGGTATTGGCATGGTATTTCAGCAAGCAGCCTTATTTGATTCCTTGACAGTCCAAGAGAATATCGGATTTCTACTTTATCAAAATTCCCGATTAAAGCGATCGCATATTCGTGAACTAGTCAATGAAAAATTAGAAATGGTCGGTTTAGCAGATATTGGTCATCTTTACCCGTCCGAACTTTCTGGAGGGATGCGAAAAAGGGTCAGCTTTGCTCGGGCTATTATGTCCAATCCTCAGCGTCCTACAGACAGTCCAGAAGTTTTATTATACGATGAACCTACCGCCGGACTCGACCCCATTGCCTCAACGGTAATTGAGGACTTAATCCGCGATTTACAACACACACAAGGGGTCTGTAGTACATATTCCATAGTTACTCACCAAGATAGTACAATTCGCCGGACATCTGACCAAATAGTATTTCTTTATCAAGGAAAAGTGCAATGGCAAGGTACAGTAGTTGCATTAGATCACACAGAAAATCCTTTGATTAGACAATTTATGAGTGGAAGTGTCAATGGACCGATTCAAATAGCTGGTTAAGTACCAAATCCAAGAAAATTGTTAAGTTTAATTTGTCGGTGGAGGAATAAATGCGAGGTCTAATTAGCAGTTTCACGTCTGCACGTACATGGAGAGAAGGTTCTGTCGGATTGTTGCTCCTGCTAGGGTTAGGCGCATTTGGAGTAATTTTACTGTGGTTAAATAGAATCACCCCTGGACAAACTTCTTATAAAGCAACTATCGAATTTGTTAACGCTGGGGGAATGCAAAAGGGTTCAGCCGTGCGTTTCCGTGGTGTGAAGGTAGGGAGTATTACCAATGTTAAAGCTGGCTCAAATGCAATTGATGTAGAAATTCAAATTAACTCCCCTGATTTGACAATTCCCAGCAATGCAGTCATTGAAGCCAATCAAAGTGGATTAATTAGCGAAAATATCATTGACATTACCCCAAAACGCGATTTACCTCCTGGGAGTGTGTCCACTAAACCCCTAGATAAAGACTGTAATCCCAGCCTGATTATTTGTAATGGTTCTCGCTTAAAAGGTGTAATTGGTATCAGTGTTGATGAACTGGTGCGTCAATCATCTAATTTTGCGGCTCAATACAGTAATGAAAAGTTCTATAAAAATATTAATCGCACTTTAGAAACTTCGGCTAATGCTGCTGCTAATATCGCCGACTTAACTAAGGATTTGCAAGGTTTGAGCAAAACCTTTAAAGGACAAATAGGCGTATTCTCTGGGACTGCGGTAACATTACAACGTTCTACAACTCAACTGACTGCAACCGCTACCAAAACAGCGGATCAATTAGGATCAACTGCAAAAGACTTTAGTACAACAGCTAAACAAGCAGGTCGCTTACTTACCAATTTAGATAATCTTGTCAGCACCAATCGTTCTTCTTTAGTTGGGGCTTTGAATAGTATGACGGAAACTAGTAACCAACTTCGTCAAACAGTTACAAGTTTATCCCCAGCAATTAATCGCTTAACCCAAGGAAAATTATTAGATAACTTAGAAACCCTATCTGCAAATGCAGCCGAAGCTTCTGCAAATTTAAAAGATGCTTCTAAATCTTTAAATGATCCAAAAAATATTGTTTTACTGCAACAAACTTTAGATGCAGCTAGAGTAACGTTTGAAAATACCCAAAAAATTACTTCTGATTTAGATGAATTGACAGGAGATCCTAAGTTTCGCCAAAATATGCTGCGATTAGTTAATGGTTTGAGTAAATTAGTTTCCTCTAGCAAAGATATCCAGGAAAAAACCAAGGTAGCTGTGACTTTAGATTCTCTCAAAGCTGCTGCTAATCAATCCAAGGTAGTAATTACCGCACCTGTTCCTCAAAAACAAACTTTGGTAGTTGAGCGAAGTCGAAACTTAGTAATCAATCCCGCACCCAAAACCCTGGAGAAAGTAGAAACAACGACCCAACCTATCTCCGAAACACCCAATTCATCCCAAGAACAACTCCTCCAACAACTCCGAAATTATCGAAAACAGGGGATAGATAATTTTTCCCAATCCCCAGTCCCCAGTCCCCAGTCCCCAGTCCCCAATCCCTAATCCCTAATTCCAATCCTGTTCTTCTTTTTTGCCACGACTTTGGTAAATTCCGCCGATATCATGGAGTTTACGGGTTTTTTCAAATAGTTCAGTTTCCGTTAAACCCCAGCTTTGCAAAACTTTATCTAAGCCAGTTTGGATGTCTCGCGCTCCGGGAAAACCTTGATAGCGGATTTTTAGTCTAGCTAATTCTGATAAATTGTAATCCGTTACGCCTTGAGCGAGTAGAATGTCAATAAAGGGACGATCGCGGTTGTAGAGAGGATGTTGTTGGTCTTTACCGCCGGGAATTTCTGTCATAATCAATACCAGTAAGAAGTTAGCAATATATCAACAACTCAAGATTAAAAATCTCGACCATTGCTAATTATGCACCATTGTCTGGAGAATGACGGCAACTACGCCTTGTCACTTACGGCTCTCACTACTGCCATTCAGCTTTAAATAAAGATACATTATCTTTAAGAAACTACAAGAAACTTTAGAAAAGGGTGAACTTATATCTCACCCAAACTCCAAGCAGCACGAGGGAAAGAACCCGCTATGTTTGAACACTTCACTTCCGAAGCCATTCGGGTAATCATGTTAGCCCAGGAAGAAGCACGACGACTGGGACACAACTTTGTAGGCACAGAACAAATTCTCCTGGGTTTAATGGGAGAAGGAACAGGTGTTGCTGCGAAAGTGTTAGCTGAGTTGGGTGTCACCCTGAAAGAAGCCCGTCGGGAAGTAGAAAAAATAATTGGCCGGGGTTCTGGGTTTGTCCCACCGGAAATTCCTTTTACCCCCAAAGTAAAAAGCTTGTTTGAGCAATCTTTCCGAGAAGCTCATGGACTTGGACATAATTACATAAACACTGAACACTTATTATTAGGTTTAACGGAGGCCGGTGAAGGAGTTGCCGCCAAAGTATTACAAAATCTAGGAGTGGATTTACCAGTTATCCGTTCGGCTGTTATGAGCCGATTGGGTGAAGATACAGCGGTTGTAGCTGGTGGTAGAAGTAATTCCCAGCGCAATCAAAATCTATCCATCGAAGAGTTTGGCAGAAACCTCACCAAATTGGCTCAAGAGGGCAGACTAGACCCCGTAATTGGTCGTCAGAAGGAAATTGAAAGAACTGTACAAATTCTCGGTCGTAGGACTAAGAATAACCCAGTTTTGATTGGAGAACCTGGCGTTGGTAAAACTGCGATCGCTGAAGGTCTAGCTCAACGGATTGTCAATCAAGATGTCCCCGAAGTTTTGCTGGACAAGCAAGTCATCAGCCTGGACATGGGGTCTGTAGTGGCGGGAACTCGCTTCCGGGGTGATTTTGAGGAACGCCTGAAAAAAATCATGGAAGAAGTTCGCACCGCAGGTAACATCATCCTAGTGATTGATGAAATTCATACCTTGGTGGGTGCAGGTGGTACAGAAGGTGGTTTGGATGCAGCTAATATCCTTAAACCAGCTTTAGCACGGGGTGAACTCCAGTGTATTGGTGCGACTACCCTCGATGAATATCGTCAGTACATTGAGCGTGATGCGGCTCTAGAGCGGCGGTTTCAGCCAATTTTGGTGGGTGAACCCTCAATAGCCGAAACTATTGATATTCTCTATGGTTTACGCAGTGCTTATGAACAGCACCATAAAGTCAATATTACTGATGAAGCGGTAGTGGCGGCGGCTGAATTGGCAGATCGTTATATTAGCGATCGCTTCCTGCCCGACAAAGCCATAGACTTAATTGATGAAGCTGGTTCGCGTGTGCGTTTACGTAACTCGCGGATTGCGAATAACAAAGAACTCAAACGGGAATTAACCACCGCTACCAAGGCCAAATCTGAAGCCGTCAGAACTCAAGATTTTGGCAAAGCTGGTAAATTGCGGATACAAGAGTTGGAACTACAAACCAGACTTGATTTAGAGGAAAACCAAGAAACTGTTAACACGCCCCTAGTCAATGAAGAAGACATTGCTCAAATTGTCGCTTCTTGGACAGGTGTTCCCGTTAACAAACTGACTGAATCTGAATCAGAGTTACTGTTACATCTAGAAGATACCTTACATACAAGATTAATCGGTCAAGAACAAGCAGTTACCTCTGTTTCTCGCGCTATTCGTCGCGCCCGTGTCGGCTTAAAAAATCCTCATCGTCCCATTGCTAGTTTTATCTTCTCTGGTCCAACTGGTGTTGGTAAAACCGAATTAGCCAAAGCTTTAGCGGCTTACTTCTTCGGTTCGGAAGAATCAATGGTGCGTTTAGATATGTCCGAATACATGGAAAGCCACAACGTTTCCAAGTTGATTGGTTCACCTCCAGGTTATGTAGGATACGACGAAGGCGGACAATTAACGGAAGCTGTGCGGCGCAAACCCTACACGGTATTGCTATTCGACGAAATCGAAAAAGCACATCCCGATGTATTCAATATGCTGCTGCAAATCTTGGATGACGGTCATCTCACGGATGCGAAAGGTCGAAAAGTAGACTTCAAGAATACATTAATTATCTTGACTTCTAATATTGGTTCTAAGGTAATTGAAAAAGGTGGTAGCAGCTTAGGGTTTGAGTTTGATAATCACGCAGAAGCTAGTTATCATCGGATTCGTAATTTAGTTAACGAAGAACTCAAAGCTTATTTCCGTCCAGAATTTCTCAACCGTGTTGATGATATTATCGTCTTCACTCAACTCAACAAAGATGAAGTCAAGCAAATTGCTGAAATCATGCTGCGTGATGTTGGTAGTCGTCTCAAAGATAAGGATATCACCTTAGAAGTGACAGAAGCCTTTAAAGAGAAGGTGGTACAAGAAGGCTATGATCCTAGCTACGGTGCTAGACCATTACGCCGCGCTATTGTCCGTCTGTTGGAAGATTCTTTGGTTGAAGCTATCTTATCTGGGGAAATAGCAAATGGAGATAAGGCTATTGTGGATGTTGATGATGATGGTCAGGTGAAAGTCAGGAAATTTGAAACCCGTGAGTTGCTATTAACTAACGTTGGTTAATTCGGGATTTTTACAACATTTGTAAGTTATTTGGTGGGTGACTTTATTGTTAACCCACCTTTTTTTATGGTTTTTTTACGGAGGAATATGGATAAATGAACCACGAAGGGACGAAGAGCGCGAAGGAAGAAGGAAGAAGGAATATATACTCAACACGACTTAATCATTTGATTCTATAGGTAGGGGTTTAGCAGTGATCATTGGTGTCAACTTAAGTTAAAAATGGCTTATCTGTTGGCTTCTACACCCGCCCAGAACTGATAGCGTAGCGTGGCGTAAGCCATAGTTCAGGGCTAATAACCAAAGTCTACTAAAGTAGACTAAAGATTTTCAGGATATTCAGTCATCTTTAGATGACTTTCGCTATTAGACTGGGAATTCATTCCCAGGCGGGCTATGGGTTTTACGTTAAGTTGACACCAATGAGCAGTGCTAAACCCTTACACGTCTGGGATTTTCTTAATCTTGTAAAAGTCTAAAAATCTATGTTTCAACCGTTTTTATTCCAGTTAATTTTATGACTATGAGTGAAAGTTTCTAATTTTTTCGGAAGCGTTGAGAATTCCAATTCCTATAACATTACCTGCTGTATCATAATCAAGAATCACCCCAGGACTAACAGAATCACTTTCTTGAATTTCTGCTTGACTCCAACAGATTTTTAATTCATCAATCTCAGGATTATATTGACTATGTGTGTAATTTATAGATTCAGGTTTTTGTTCAGCATCTATTTTTTGTGATAAAGTAGCCACTGTTTCATTTGCAAATTCTTTATCTTTAAATTGTAAATAATTCCCTTGTCCCAGATTATATTTTGCTATAAACCGGAGAAATTTAGTAGGTTCTAAATGATTCATTAATATCATTAATGCTTCTTGAAGAATTTGTTGATCGTCAGTAGTTTTGATTTTCATTTTCTATCTCCAGAATAAAATTAATGGGGTTAACTGTTTTTACTATAGCTAAAGTCTGAGAGCGATTAATTAACCTTTTATCACAAGTAATAAAATAATTACATTTACTTATTTCTGAACAAGCAACATGGAGAGCATCTAAAGCTTTAATTCCATTTAGTTCTAGATTTGTGGCTCGTTCTTGTACTGTTATGGTTTTCGCTTGTATTAGAGTAGCCATGTTTAAATATCGCTTCATATTATATTGTTGTAATATTTGACTATTCCGGTTATTTTCATATTCTAAAATAGGAGAACTGACTAATTCAAGTTCTTTATCTTCCACCATTTGTAAAATTATCAAAACTGCTTGTGTTTCTAAAAAAACTTTGGCTTGTGTTTGGTCATCAAATGGACGATTATAGATACTAGTATCAAGATACACTCTCATTATAATTTATTATTAATAATCCTGATTATCAATTAAGTCAATAGTTCTACCTTGATAAGCATGGCGTTGTTGATCAATTTCAATAAATATTGATGTTAAATCTGGTTGATTTTTCCAACTTCCAAATAACTTATTTAATTTAGCTAATTTCTCTGTTTCTGTTAAAGGTAGTTGGGGTTCAGATATTTGCTTTTCAATAAATTCCAAATCTATGATTATTTCTGTTCCATCTGGAATATTATTGATTTGCTCTAAAATTTCAATAGTTTGACCGCGTTTTATACCTCTAATTTTCATCTGTAGTTACCCTCGCACTAGTGTCAATGATAACGCAAAATTTCATATTTGGCGGTTTTGCTGACGCACAGCTTTGATTTCTGCCATAATATCATCATCCGAAATATCATCAATTGGCGGTTGAGTGTAAAATTCTTGAATTAACGCTGTTAAATCAGCCGCTAAATCAAATTTTATCAATGCTTGAGCTACTATTGCTCGTTCTTTCGGTTGTAATTGTTGTACAGCCGTAATTAATTGTTCTAAGGTAATCGGGACTGATATCATCATCTAATTTCCCAAATCATTATTTAAGATTATAAATTATTTAGAGGATTTTGCATCAACTTGGATATGAAAATTCTTAACTTTGTCTATCTAGTTGAGTAGAGGCATAATTAAATATTATTAATTTTATATATTGTTTGGCTGGGGAGCATTTTTTATTTGTTCAAGATCACTAATAGTTTTTTCCAAAAACTTTTCATTTATAAGGCTCAATCGGTATCCACTAATTTTCCCTTTTCTGTGAATAACTTCTGCTAATAATAACTTTTGAAACTCTTTAAAAAAATCCAATTCATCAACGAATTGTTCAAGAATATTTTTGTATTTATATCTTTCTTGTAACGAAGAAAATACAATGAATATATTCTCAGGAGGAAGCATTAAAACAGTTTCCATAAAATCTTGTGGAGATAAATATTTAAAAATAGGAAATTTACTATATGTTTCTTCTAAATTTCTTGAAAAATTCATACAAATTAAGGAGGGAAAATTATTAATATCATTTTGCATAATATTGAGTAATTTGTTTGCTTCATTAGGCATATTTTGAAGCATTACTTTTTCTTGACATTGCACAATATAATTATCAAAATCTTTAAACTCTTGAGAATCTTTAGATGGAAAAACAAGTCCCATATAATCACCGAATATCTCATCACGATATTTTATATCTAGCTTCCCAGACATCTTTAATTCATCAATATATTTTTTTGCTTCATCAATAATATCTGGCTTACTTTTGCTATATACTCCAGCATTAGAAAATAGTAAAAATAATCCAGTAATATGTTTAATTATTCCAATATCTTCAAATTCTCTCTTTGTGTATTCTAACTCTACTTGATTAAGTATTTTTTCAAACTCTTCATCCGTATGGCTAGTATAGTGCCACAGTTTCAACCAATTATCAGTATTTTCATCTTGAAAATATTTGCTACTTGGCATTAATTTCTCTAAAATCTCTTTATCTACAATACCCTTATCAAAAAAATGTTCCCACCATGATAAGCTGGGAAACAAGTCATCGAGAATTGAATTGATAACACCATATTTTTGAAAAATTTGCAGCAATGAAATTTCATCTTTGCCATTATTTTCTGGTAAATCAGCATTTGGATTATGTTTTCTTTGTGCTAAAGATGCTAAGTCTTTATTTATTTTTTCTGATAATTGATTAATATCTTTTGATTTGAGTCTTCCGCTAGAAATTTCAATTGAAAAAATTGCTAAGAACTTTAAAATTTCCTCTAAAAAATCCGATTTTTTTCGTGCTTTTTCTGGTAAAACCCTAAAAATTCTCTCAAAATCTAAACTAATTTGATTCAAAATTCTTAAATTTTTACATTCTGCATTTCTAAAGAGTTCTTGAATCAGATTAAGATTATTGAGTAAAATTTCTTTGATGTCATAGTGTTCTATTTGATTTATAAAGTCATTGAACGCCCCTGAAAAATCAGGAAAAATTTCAAAAGTTTTACCAATTAATTTTTCTTTTATTCTTTTATATTCTTCTTGTTTGGTATTGATTTCATCTTCATTTGCAATTATGACTATTTTTAAATCTTGAGATTCTACAAAGCTATTAATATAGCCCAAAATATCTTCTATTTTTATGCTGCAACGCTCCAAATCATCAAATATTAAAAGAGAAAAATTAGAATCATTAAATTTCTCAGGAATTTTTATATCTGGAATGGAAAAATTCAATGTTCCATCATCTTTATCATCATTATTTAAATCAATTTTTAACGTAGCTTTTAAAGCTCCTTTTAGAATTTTTCCTACTAATACCCTACCTTTGTATGAAAAAATAGGATCTAATTGCTCGAAAAGAGATTCTTCTATTTCTGAATATTTACTAACTCCATATAGACTGACATATAAAGATTTTTTCCCTTTTTCTCTTAGTTGTTCACGATACTGATTTATAAACCATGTCTTACCAGATCCCCATTTTCCTTTGAGTAAGATAGCGAATTTAGGAGAATGAGATAATTCACAATAATAATTTAAATATTCTTCAACATGAGTATTAATTGATGTATTTGCTTGAGACATATTCAACCTCTTAGTAAAATAACTAAATAACTTTTTTAGAGTATTGATTTTTATTGTTTTGAATATTTTACGTAAGCTAAAACGCGCCTAAGAGAACTCCAAAAAATAAATTATCCAATATTGCGGGATGGGCATCTTGCCCGTCCTAGTATTATTAGCAACCTGTTCGGACTACACCACAAAAAATTCTGGGATATTTTTTTATTTGCAAGTCTCTAATTCAAATATTCAAAGCAGCCAAGAATAAGTACCTGAACAGAATTAATTACATATTATTTATTTACCAATCTTTTGCCAGTTAAGGATTTCAGTCCAGATGTTTGTGTAATTAATTTTGTCTCATTACTTACCCACCCCACAAGATTTAGACTCCTAACAGGTTATACTATACAATTTAAATGCGAAATATAGAGGGCGGGGAAACCCAGCCCCTACAGTGTTTATAATTTAATGACTAGCGCTAACTTTGACACTGAGAACAGAAATGACTAGAACGTCCACCTAATTTAATTCGTTGAATGACGTTACCACAAACCTTACAAGGTTCTCCAGTGCGGTTATAAACCCAGGCTTCACCACCATAATTACCATTAACACCTTTAACACTCAAGAAATTACTAAAAGTTGTCCCACCTACTGCAATACTCGCTGATAAAACTTCAATAATTGCCGTTCGCAAAAGTTCGATTTGCGGAAGTTGTAATTCTGTACAAAGAGTAGTTGGTAAAATCCCACTTTTAAACAACGCTTCATCTGCATAAATATTACCTAATCCTGCCACCATTGACTGATCTAATAATCCAGTTTTAATGGGACGACGGGATTTTTTTAATTTATCAAACAAATACTCAACAGTGAACTCTGGGGAAAAGGGGTCAACTGCTAGTTTTGCTAAACCTGTAATAATACTTTCTAGAGCCACATCAACAGGAACATACCACATTTGCCCGAATGTGCGCTGGTCAACAAAACGTAATTCTTGCTTTTCTCCAAAGAATAACCTCACCCTGGTATGTTTGTGTAAAGGTTCATCTTGGGTTAACCATAATAACTGACCAGTCATTCGCAAATGAACCCCCAAATAATTGAGAGCAGGTGCAGAAAGTTCAGCTAAGAGATATTTACCACGACGATGCCAAGTAGCAATGGTATTCCCTTTAATTCTATCAATAAACTCATCTATAGAGGACGGGTAGGCGATGGTGCGTTGTAGCAACACATCTCCTCCCGTAATTTCTTGACCGAGGGTTAATTGATTTAAACCTCGGCGGACTGTTTCAACTTCAGGCAGTTCAGGCATTCAAGCAAATAATATTTTTAGGGGAAGCTATGGTTAAAGAGCAAAAATGTACAAGATTTTGGCCTTCACATCTCTTGCTATTATCCCATGAAACAATCCCCTGAGCGCTTGACTGTTTATTTTGCTGCTGCTGCTTTAGCTTTAGGTGCTTCTACTTCGGTTAACTCATCTACAGCATAGTTAGCAGTGTTGAGGTTGGAGTAGTTAACTTTGTCAAACCGGACAATTACAGGGTATTTGATGGCACTTTTTTCAATAGAAACCACTGTACCAGTATCCTGAAACCAGTAGGACTCAGGGCGGTGAACACGTACTTTAGAACCTTTTTGAACCATGATGGATCTTCCCTTTTGAAGTATGAATTGCCTTAATGTAGGGCTGATTGTTCTTACTTTACAGCCTGAATGTGTTTGCTTGTGGTTTTGTTAAGTTATTTGTCAAATTGGTGGGTTTTGATGGTTAATCAGTTGTTAATCTTCCTAATTCCCCCTTGACAAAGTACCCATAACAGAGTATGTTCATTCCCAAATACTTCTTGCATCATGGCTTATGTTTTACTTAATACAAAAACACTACCTTCGTTCCCCCTGGCAATACGGAGGTCATCATCTATATAAGTAATATCTAACCAACCTTGTTGTTGTTCACTTTGAATGAGAAAATCAAAAGCTGTAAATTTTTTCCCTAATTCAATTTGTTGAATAAAGTTTCCTGGTGTTGTATAGCCAATAAGCCTTTGTAAACCAATAATAGAACGTTGGAATTTTACTTGTACACGCCGCCCCGATACTGGTTCAAATTTAGCAGCAACGCTGATTAATCCTTCTAAGGAAGGAAGTCCATAAATTTCAGCTATGTTATAAACACTGTTGCTTTCTACCCGAATACATTGGTAAATTTGACCAAGTTTACAAAAAGGGAAACGATCTATCTTTAATAAAGCTTTGCTTGTGGTGTATAGTAGTCGCCAGTTGCCTTCTAGTAAATTACTAGCTGCTAATGGATTGGGTGTAGGATTAAAATCTTCTAAGTTAGCGATAGCTGCTAAAATAGCTTGTTGTTGTGGCTGATTTGCTAACAAACCGCGATTTGTGCCAACAATTAAATCTATGAGAGTTGATTTGCCTATCATTACCCTGTACCTCAAGAGTTTACATGATGAAACATCATTAATAAAATATTAATGTTGTTTGTCTACGAGCATACAATTCATGAATAATGCCTTCTTGGCTACCTTTTCCTAATTAAATGAAAATTTTCTTTGATTCGGATTAAGCAATTAAAGAGTTGTATGAAGGAATAAAATAACTCATATCAAATGATAGACTCTTAATGTCTAGTTATATAAACCCTTTTGTGTGATTGCTGATATGTTAGATTCTCCCCTCCGCGAAGCCCCCCGAAACCAACGAGCATCGGTTATTCCCTTAAAACAAGAGTCCTCCATGCTGGACTGGTTGCGTCTGAGTGGCCGACTGATAGCCCGTGATATCCACGAAACAGACTCGCGGGAAGATGTAGAAGTGATATCCGATTTTCTGGGCGCAGACGACGGAATTAGTGATATTGATTATGATGATGATGATAATGCAACTCCTGACGAAGACTAGCACCGCAAGGCGAAAGTCAAAAGTCAAAAGTCAAAAGTAATATGGCGTAAGCTTTTTGGCGATTGAGAATGGTTGTTTTATTTACGCCCTACTGTACTAGTAACCTAGAGCGGAAGTCAAAAGGAATACAGAATCAGCTTTTTGTGAAATTTGGGATGCTTGGTTTATTGACGACGCAGTGTACTAGTACACTGTATTTTGGGAGCTAGGAAAGGAAAACAGTTTTTATTGTTTTATTTAGGTTTTTTTTAAGTGTGGAGTGAAGGGACTTTTTTTGTGGACGCTAAATTATCTCCTAATCAAAGTGTGAATTTTTCGGGAATTGGGTTGGCCTGCTTGCTGGCTCTGTTACTCAGTACGACAGCCTTGATTTTCGATTGGATGGGAAATAGGACTCCCTGGTATACTACTTCTCTCACCTTACCTCTCTTATTGTCTGCTGTTGGTGTGACAGTTCTGGGACAGTGGGTAATTCCTCTGTTACAAGCACTGAAAACTGGGCAAATTATCCGGGAGGATGGACCCCAGGCACATCTAAAAAAGGCGGGGACACCAACTATGGGTGGTGTATTTTTTATCCCTGTAGCGGTGATAATTGCTGGCATATTATCCGACTTTTCAGAAAATGTCCTGGCGGTTTCTGCTTTGACACTCAGCTACGGTTTCATTGGTTGGATAGACGACTGGCAAATTTTGCGTCGCAAGTCTAACAAAGGCATTTCTCCAAAGATGAAGTTAGCTTTGCAAGTTATCTTTGGGGCGGTATTTTGTGGCTGGTTAGTGTTTAAAGGTGATTTTAGTATAACTAATATCCATTTACCTTGGTGGGGTTTATCCTTACCTTTAGGAATGTTGTTCTGGCCTGTAGCGGGTTTTGTTCTAGTTGCTCAGAGCAATGCTACTAATTTAACAGATGGTGTTGATGGTTTAGCGGCGGGAACAGTAGCGATCGCTATTTTCGCATTAGCTGTGATTATTGCGCCAACTTCTCCTGACTTGATGGTTTTCTGTGCGGCTGTTAGTGGTAGTTGCTTAGGATTTTTAGCTTATAACCGCAACCCTGCTAGTGTTTTTATGGGTGACACAGGTTCTTTAGCTCTAGGTGGGGCTTTAGCTGCTGTTGCACTGCTAACAAATACCTTAGTAGCACTGTTTCTCTTGAGTGGGATTTTCTTTGTAGAAACCCTATCTGTGATGGCACAAGTTGGTTATTATAAAGCTACTAAAGGACCAGATGGCAAAGGTAAGCGCTTATTTAAAATGGCTCCTTTACATCATCATCTAGAATTAACTGGTTGGTCAGAATTGCAAGTGGTGGCTGTATTTTATATTATCGCTGCTTTTCTGGCATCTGTTTGTATTATGTCTATAAAATAATCAGATTTTTCACAAATACAAATTCACAACCTCCAATTTCGGGGGTTATTTTTTTGAGATTTGAACGCAGATAAACACAGATAAACGCAGATAAAGATTTACCACTGGATGTCTGGATTCTGTGCAGCCTTACATAAAATTGGTATTAGTCATATTTTTTGTTAAATTGTTTTTTGGCCTCTTCGTAAATATCAATGGTGATTGGAGATAAACTATTATCTTGGGCATAAGTTTCAATCTTTTTCCGGGCAAAAGGACGGACGAAAAAAGGAATGTCTTTAAGTTTAGCTTCGGCTTCAGGAGTCCATTGAATTTTTTCACTCATTGATTTTTGGGTTTTGATAGTTTACTAATTCTAACTTATCTCTAGGTTTAAGTAGGTAAACATAAAAATTTAAAGGTATGTGAAGAAAAGTAAAATCGCCCAAAACTCTCTTCCTGTTCCGGTGTTCCTTTGTCATAACGACAATTTTTAACGCCAACCTACTTAATTATGAAGATTTACCTGTTGGACTAAATGCACTAATTCCGGTAAAATTAACTTTTCCATTCCTAGTCGCACAGCGTTAGTAGAACCGGGAAGAGAAAAAATGATTTTGTTTTGATAAACACCAGCGACAGCACGAGAAGCCATAGCGCGGGAACCAATTTCTTGATAACTTAAAAACCGAAATAATTCCCCAAATCCTGGTAAAGTTTTTTCTAACAACTTTTCTAGAGCATCATAGGTAGTGTCTCTGGGAGAAATTCCTGTTCCCCCATTAAAAATTACAGCATTGATATGAGTATCTTTACCCAAAACTGCTATTTGGGCTTGAATTTTCCTTGGTTCATCTTTGATAATCTGATATAATCCCACTGTGTGACCATCGGCTAAAAGTAGTTCTTTAATTAATTGACCACTTTTATCTGTATCTGGGGAACGGGTATCACTAACGGTAATCACCGCACAGGTTACAGAAATCTGCTGTGTGTTTGGGTGTGGTTGAAATTTCATAGATAATATTATATTTAAGTTTTAGTCAATAATCAATGAATACTGACTGGGCGCAGGCCCAGCGCCCAAAATGACTAATTAATATTTAATCAATCCTAGTCCAAATTCCACATCGTAACGATTCATGAAGCGCATGAAACGATCCCATTCATCATTAGACTTCATCACATAAATTGCTTCTAAGGATTCGGGTTTACCGTTGACAAATTTACCTTGAACTTCCTTAATAACTATTTCCCCTTCTTCGTCAATTAAATACATCCCGGTAACTTCCTCTTTGCCATCTTGTGCCAAAATCTGAGGATTGGTGAAGACAAATGTTGCTGTGCCACTTTCACCTGTTTTTGCTCTCGTCAACCGGACATCTGGAACTACTGCTTCGTCAATACCTCTAGCAAACTGAATTTTCGCCATGATGAGTAAATTTAAAGTTTTGTGATCGTTTTGTAATATTCTCTCATCATAAAGCGATTTCCTAACAGGCATTTTACCGATGGTTATTAAATCTAATTCACAATTCCGATTCAAACGTCGTTTATTGGCTACAGCGTTGATCATTATAGTTGGTATATTCATCACTGTGACTAACCATTCTGGCCCAGCTATATCTGCCACTACAGCCAAAAATGTCATTCTGATGATTGGGGACGGTATGGGTTGGGAAATGGCTCGCGCTGGGGCTATAGCCAAGGGATATAATTACAATTCTGGTCAAGGAGAAGGACTCAGTTTTCAAACCCTGGATAATTACGCCCTTGCTACCACCTATGGTACTACTGTTGCTCCCGGTAATGGAGTTTTCAGTACTGGTAACTCTGCATTGAATGGTTCTAATCCTATCACTGGTGCAAGTTCAATTTTACCAGGGTTTAAATTTCAACCCCAATTTAATCCGGGAAATAAACCATCTGGAGGTGCGGAGAATCCCAACCCCAATGCAGTGGGTAATTTAGTGGGTTATGATCCTCTCCGTGGAGGGATAAATCCTTGGACACCTGGTAATGATCCTGAATATATCCAGCACAGTTATCCTGATTCTGCAAATACAGCTACTACTTTGTACACGGGAGTAAAAAGCTACAATAATGCTATTTCTGTGGATATCTTTGAAAAACCCTTAGAAACTATTCTCAAAACTGCGGCTGATAAGGGTAAATCTACAGGGATTGTGACTTCTGTACCTGTGGATCATGCTACACCAGGAGCAGCAGCAGCTAATGTAAATCGTCGTAATAAATATGATGCTGATTATCCATCTTTGGATAATATTTTACAGCAAGAACTTCGCATATATCAACCTACTGTAATTTTAGGTGGTGGTCATCCGCTTACTGGTGCTAGTAGTCAACCTCTGCCTACGGGTGTAGAACCGCCAACTAAATTTGAATATATCACTAAATCAACTTATGCAGAGTTGAGCAAAAACCCCAATCAAAACCGCTATAAATATACATTTTTAGAACGGGGAAAAGATGCATCGGCTATGTTAGCAAAGACTGCGGCTAAATTAAATCCAAATCGGGGCGATCGCTTGTTAGGATTATATGGAGCTAGAGGACAAGAGGGAAATCTGCCTGTAAGTACTGCTAATGGCGATTACAGTAATACTGGTTTGAGTATCTTTTCTCTATTTTCTTCTCAAGGACAAAAACCGGATACAGTCCGTCCTTTGCTTCCTGGAGAAACTGATCAATCTTTTATTACTAGGGAAATTAATGAAAATCCCACACTCAATGATTTAACTAAAGCCGCTTTAACAGTTTTATCAAAAGATAAAGATGGATTTTGGTTAATGGTAGAAGGTGGTGATATTGATTGGGCTGCCCATGATAATAATTTAGATAATATGATTGGGACAGTATTAGATTTTGATAAAGCTGTAAAAACCACAACTGACTGGATTAAAAATAATGGTGGTTGGGAAAAAAATCTCCTCATTGTCACCGCGGATCATGATCATTATCTGACTTTAAATCCTAACTTTTCCCAATTGCTCAAAGAAAAAGGTGCAGAGGCTTTAACTGCTGAATCTGATTCTATGAAAGCGGGTCATTTTTGGGGTTCCAATCCTAACATCAAATATGGTTGGGGAACTCATGCTAACCGTCCAGTTCCTGTTTATTATCAAGGTAAAGGTTCAGCAGTTTTAACCAATTCTGTTGGGAAGGGATTTCAGCTTTATGGTGATAAGATTCCTGGTATTCAGGGTTTAGTAGATCAAATTCACATTTATCAAACTCAACGGAAAGCAATATAATTCAATCCGTTTAAATTACGTAGGTTGGGTTGACCTGAGAAAACCCAACTTTTTCAAGACTTTTTTGGGTTTGTAGTTGACACCAATGAAGCTCTTGCCTTACCCCTACGATAAATGTGGTTACAGCAATACATATTTGATATTTTTTATCAATGCGTAAGTCCTATACAGCAGTTTCCGCTCTTATGAGGTACATCTTAGCCCCCTCATCGCTTGCGGGGAGGGGGTTGGGGGCTGACAGGTGTAGGTTTTTAATATTCTCTGTAAAGGCAAGACCAGGAAGACAAGGAAGGATAGTAGACAAGGAGGATTTTATCCACAAAATACTCGGTTGATGGGTTGTTTTGTTACCAATTGTACATTCCTTTGTCCGGTTTTCCTCCCTTGTCACCTTGTCTGCCTTGTCTCCCAAGTCTTGTCCTCAAGACAATATAAAAAACCTACACTTGTCAGGGGGTTGGGGGTGGGGTTCTTGTAACTCATAACACAAAGGAACTGCTGTAAATAATGAAATCTTTCTGTAAATTTCTCGGCATAATAATTCCATGCGAACTGACACCATTTTCTATCAGTTATTTTTAACTTTTCATAGTCTATTGTTTGAGCTAATTGGTCAACCATTAGAGCAAGCCGAGCACTATAAATTTACATCAGTAGAAGTCAAGGAAAAAGCCTTCCGATTTGATGGTATTTTTATGCCAAATAATCAAGATCAGCCGATCTATTTTGTGGAAGTGCAATTTCAAGATCAGCCCAACTTTTATTGGGAATTTATTGCCGAAATCAATATCTATCTTAACCAGTACCAGCCGGTACAAGATTGGCAAGCTGTGGCAATATTTGCTAAACGAAGCTTGGAAGTAAAAACATTGACTGCTTATCAAGAAGAGTTTATTAACAGTGGACGCATTGTGCAAATTTACCTTGATGAAATATCGCCGGCATCAATTGGTATGGACTTAGTGAAACTAATAGTTAGCAAAAAATCCCAATCACCAGAATTGGTTAGTGGGCTAATGCAGCGGACTAGAACAGAAATTGTTGATGCCACGATCAAGCGAGATATTGTAGAATTATTAGAGACTGTTTTACTATCGAAGTTTTCTAATTTAACTCGTCAGGAGATTGAAGCGATGTTTTTACTAAGTGATATCAAGCAAACAAGAGTATATCGAGACGCAAGACAAGAAGGCAGGCAAGAAGGCATACAAGAAGGCATACAAGAAGGCAGGCAAGAAGGCATACAAGAAGGTATACAGAAAGGCATACAGAAAGGCAGGCAAGAAGGTAGGCAAGAAGGTAGGCAAGAAGGCATACAGAAAGGCAGGCAAAATGAGGCGAAAACTTTACTTTTGCGACTATTATCTAAGCGGTTTGGGCAGCTTACAGATCGCCAAACATTTTTGATTTCTTCATTAGATGTTGAGGAGTTGGAAGAGTTGGGTGAAGTATTTTTAGATTTTGTGAGTTTAGTTGATTTAGATAGTTGGTTGGCAGAAAAATAAAGCCACAGTAAATGTCGGAAGATAGAAAATTTGGCGTTGTATAAATGCGAAAGCTTCTTGTAAATCTCTCAAGGAAAGTCCCATGACATATAAACAACAAATCCAATTCAGAAAATTACCTAGCGCACGTTGATAACGTTCTAATATTTTCCATTGTCTTTGACCGTTACTATGGCGTAGTTTAGGGACTTTTAAGTCAGGAATATGCCCATACTGCGTATTCAATGTCCGCTTAAAGAATCCTGAGCACCGAGGTTTTTTACCACTCATTTCGACTAGAGCTACTTTTAATTCTTCCAAAAGAGCAGATTCTAAAGTGATTTTGACCGTTTATACGACTCTTTCCCGCAATAATTGCTCTAATGCTTCTTCTAACTCTGGTTGAAAGCTTCCTTCTTTGACTCGCAGAATTTGTTGCTCTCTTTCAGCTATGGTCATTGCGGACTACCTCACTTTCAGTCATCCTTAATCCATAGCGGTCATTTTTGGACATTTAATCCAGCTAGAGACAGATTATTGATATTTTCCTCTCATTACACCTGTTTTTGTCTCTTTTACCCTGATTTACCGCCTCTTTTCGTGGCGAAAACTTCGTGGCACTAACTCAATTGTGTGAAAGCCCTTTTTTTTATCGGGGTTTTTGTTAAGATTAGTGAAATTTTCGTGGCAAAATACCCCTATGGCTTTATACGCAGAATTGCATCGGCATCTAGGTGGTTCAGTTGTACCTCGTGTATTATGGCGATATTTCCAACGTCATAATACTGAGTTGATTTCTCGCTTTGGTGAATATCCAGAATTTGAAGACTTTTATACTCGTCCCCGTAATACTTTAGATGAATATCTAGAACTGCATACCCTAGTCGAAAGTGTGCAAACGGTAGAAACTTTACCGTACTTTATTTACCGCTTATTACGCGGCGCTTATATTTTTGAGAATTTGGCTTATTTGGAATTACGCTATACTCCCTATTTACGAACTCCTGAACATCTAAGTCAAAACGAAAGAATTGAGAAGATGGCAGAAATTGTCGATATTGTGGGTAAATCTAGTCATGTACCGGAATATCCCATTGTTACTACTCAAATTCTCTGTATGCACTCTCGTTTACCCTTTGAGGTAAATAAGGCAATTATTGATTTAGCGGCGCAAAATAGGGAATATGTCTGTGCGATAGATGTGGCAGGTGGCGATCGCTATTATGCTGAACGCATGGCAGAATGGATAAGTTTATATAATTATGCTCATTCCGTGGGTATTAATACCACTGGGCATCTTTATGAAACAAAAGATGGCTGTTATCCAGAATTGTTACCCTATTTAATGCGAATTGGTCACGGTATCCAAATTCCTCTTTTGTATCCTGAATTACTACCAGAAATTGCCAGGAGAGGACAGTGTTTAGAAGTTTGTCCAACAACTTATTTAAAAACAGGGACTTTGCAGGATATTCGTGAACTTAAATTAGTTTTTGACCGATGTTTTGAAACTGGAGTTGATATCGCCATTTGTACGGATAATGCGGGATTACATAATATGCGTCTCCCCTTTGAATATGAAAATCTTTTGACTTACGACATTATTAATTTTCAACAGTTACAAATTTGCCAAGATGCAGCTTTTCGTCATGCTTTTGCATGGCCTCATAGTCAACGTCCAGCATCTTTATTAACTGGGTTGTTGAAATAGGGAATAGGGAAGGAATTTTTTTCTTTCTCCTGACTCGGTGACTCCTCAAGAGGGGCAACCACAAGGGGATTGCCAATCAATAATGACACATCCAGTTTATTCTCGCAACGTGAGTCCTCAAGAGGGGCAACCACAGGGGGATTGCCCCTACTCCTCAAGATTTAAGCTTCTGTGCCTTCTGTAGCGCCATTGATGGATTTCCAGGCTGGTAAACCACCGCTGAGTTCTGCTACTGTTGTGAAACCGAGGAATTGTAAGGTTCTTACGGCTAGGGCTGATTGGCTGTCATTTTCGCCATAGATGTAGATTTGGCGTTGTCTATGTAGGGATATTTGGGCGCGAGATTCTAAGTCGTTGAGGGGCATAGAAATTGCTCCGGTGATGCGGCTATGATTGTATTTTGAGCGATCGCGCACATCAATAATTGTAAAAGCAGGTTGACCCCATTGGAGACTTGTTTTTAAGTCGTTAACGTCAGCCACTAAATTAATACTCATAAGACCTCGCGGTATGCGGGAAACTCAGTCACTTTAGTGCTGAGAGGGAAGCGACACGAGCGGTTTTAACCGCATTGAATCTTGTTTCATTACCGCCTTGGAGTTGGGAAATTCGGGGTACTGTTGTGATGTACTTTCAACGGGACAATTACCGATTCAAATTTCTCAACTCTGTACGCATAATGTTTTGCTCCAAAGAGCCTCCCATTTCTGGGGTAATGTTAGCTTCGACCAGTTATAAGAGCTTGTTAGGCTTGCAACACTGTTCCAGTGACCTTAGAACTGTTTAATCACAAGCGACAGAGCAGGGAACTAGCTTCGCATTCCGGGGTGTCGTGACTCAAATAACGGCTACCCTGAGACTATGCTCAGGGTGGTCTGGTCAGTACAGCTT